>CAYYZJ010000100.1:0-5519 GCA_964475615.1 uncultured Flavitalea sp.
CCAGATAGAAATGAAATTTGCGGCATGGAAGCTGGGCTTCACCATCAAGGAAGTGCCCATCATTTTCAGGGATCGCAAATACGGAAGCTCGAAAATGAATAAGGGAATCGTGAAAGAAGGTATCCTGGGCGTGCTGAAGCTCCGCTGGTATTCGTTGTTCAAGAACTACCGCAACCGCGTTAAAAATGCCGATATGGGTTCCTCTTCCATCACCTCCTTCAATAAAGTGATGGTCGGCGGTAAATAGCGGCTATGCAGCCTGTGTTGAAATATATCTCACCAGACTTCTTTTGGCTACCGGCAACAAGGTTTCTTCCACCGGGAATTTAAGCTCCGTTTCTATAGAATATACTGCGGGATTGGGCAGTTCCGATTTTATCCTGATCAGCTCCGCCTTCAGGTTTTCATACGTGTTCACTATATTGCGCTGCCAGCTATCGATGTATTCGGTGCGGATGCTGCGGTATTTTTCGTCGTGCTTTTCAAAAAAGCTCAGGCGGTATTGGTAAACCCGCGTGGTGTTGTACGAGCCTTCGCTCAGGAAAAAATATCCTTCATTGTTATCGAGCGGAACCAATCCAACGGGATATATCTTCAGGTTCTCTTCCACAAATTCATAAATGGCAGCGCCGGAGCTGATGGCTTTTTTCATTTTGGAAGCAGAATAATTGATGATGTCTTCCAGCTCCTGCATCAGCTCATCGTCCTGTATCATCTGTTCATAAAGCAACTGCAGTTTTTCGATCTGCACCCCGGTCAGTTTTTTAGGGAACTGTTCCTGCAAAAACTTTTTATTTTCCCGGAAAGCCACCAGATTATTGTAGTGAAAGATCACATCGCCAAGCTGCGGATAAAGCTTGTTTTGATTGAAGTATTTGTTGATCTCCTGCAGGTACGCGAGCAGCGTATATTTTTTCAATTCGAAATCGATATAGCCATCAGCGAACCAGGTTTCGGATAACGTTTTCATGGTGCTATGGGTTTAGTATTTAGTTAGTGAATTTACAAAAAAACCGTTTGTTTAAGCTTTTTCAAATATTATGCCCATGCCTTACGGGTGCCGGTTATTTCCTTTTAACGGCCTGCTGGCAAGACTTAGTATATGGGCTCAATAATCTCTTTCAGGATCAAAACGTTCCAGCTCTTTGGCCACAGCAGTGAGGAAACTGGCTCCCACGCTGCCGTCGACAATGCGGTGATCGTAGGATAAGGAGAGGTACATCATTTGCCTGATGGCAATGGCGTCGCCCTGTTCGGTTTCGATGACCACCGGGCGTTTTTTGATAGCGCCCAATGCAAGAATAGCCGCCTGCGGCTGATTGATGATGGGCGTTCCCATGAGGCTGCCGAACACGCCTACATTGGTAATGGTGAAGCTGCCTCCCTGGGTGTCTTCCGGTTTCAGCTTATTGTTGCGGGCATTGTCGGCAAGCTGGTTCACTTGTTTGGCCAGTCCCACCAGGTTGAACTGATCTGCATTTTTGATGACAGGCACAATCAAATTCCCATTGGGAAGGGCTGTTGCCATGCCCATGTTGATGTCTTTTTTGATGATGATCCGGTTGCCGTCGACGGAGCTGTTGATGACGGGATATTTTTTTATGCAGCGGATCACGGCTTCAATGAACAGGGGAGTGAACGTGATCTTGGTGCCTTCTCTTTTTTCGAATTCCGTTTTTATTTTCTCTCTCCACGAAACCAGATTCGTTACATCGGCTTCAGCAAAGCTGGTAACATGCGGACTGGTTTGCTTGCTGCGCACCATGTGATCGGCGATCAGCCTGCGCATGCGATCCATTTCAATGATCTCAACATTGCCCCCGGTTATGGTCTCCGGCGGAGGCGTTGCATAGCTGGTTTCGGCTGTAGATGCCCGGTAGGAAGGCGGTTCCTTTGTCAGCACTTCTTCCTCTGCTGTATGCAAGCCGTACGAAGGCGCTCTTCTGCCGGAAACATATTGAAGAATATCTTTTTTGGTTACGCGCCCTTCATTGCCGGTTCCGTGAATGGATTCCAGCTCGGTCATGCTGATGCCTTCATTGGCAGCGATATTCAATACGAGCGGCGAATAGAAGCGATTGCTGCTGCCGTTGATGGGCTTTCCATTTGTATGCTGCGGCCTGGTTGGTGAAACCGGATGACTTTCTGCGGCGGCTATCGGTTGTGCTGCTTCAGGCCCGGGACTTTCAGGAGGCGCTTGCGGCTGGATATTTTCTTTTACCGGTTCTTCGGCGCCGGTGCGTATCCTGGCAATGACCGAGCCAACAGGCACCACCGCATTCACATCGTATAACACTTCTTCGAGCACACCGGCTGCTGTGGAAGGCACTTCACTGTCCACCTTATCGGTTGCGATCTCGAGCACGGTCTCATCCTGTTTAACCGTTTCGCCGGGCAGCTTATTCCATTTCAGGATCGTGGCTTCCGTAATACTTTCACCCAGTTTAGGCATGACCAGATCAACAAGCGCCATAGTCTATCATTTTAAGTATAACGATTCGGATTTCCTACAGTTCCGGTTCAGTGCAATCGTCAATCCATTGCGCCAAAGGTAATGATTGACGGATTATTTTTCATGGTAAGTATTCAACACTGCGTGAATAACGGCTTGCTGATTAAGCGGATGCAGTTTATCAAAATTAATCAATTATCCAGAATAAATTTCCGCAGCATATTGAGCGCATAGGTTGCCGTTAATTCGATATTCCGCTGCCTGTCGAACCGGAAATAGCATTTTTCGGCAATGATCTTTTGTTTATTGCCCGTGGCTATCCATGCGGTGCCGACCGGCTTTTCGGCGCTTCCTCCATCGGGCCCCATGATGCCGGAAGTAGCCACCACATAATCGGTTTGCAAGACGGCCAATGCCCCTGCCGCCATTTCGCGCACCGTTTCCTCGCTCACTGCTCCCACGGTTGAAAGCGTTTGCGGATTTACTCCAAGTATATTTTTCTTGACCTCATTGGAATAGCTGACCACGCTTCCCATAAAATACCCGCTCGATCCGGGAACGGTAGTGATGAGATGCGCAATATGGCCGCCGGTGCAGCTTTCAGCGGTTCCGATGGTTTTGCCGCGTGCTCTCAGCAATTTGCCCAGGGCCTCCTGCATGGTCAGGTCTTCATCGGTAACCATCCATGCTGCGGTGAGTGATTTCAGTTGATTGAACTGCCCGTCGATCTCCTGTTCGAGCAATTCCTTATTGCTGCCTGTTGCGGTCAGCCGCAGCCGCACCATTCCATAATTGGGAAGATAGGCCAGCCTGATGTGTTTGGGAAGGGCTGTTTCAAATGCGCTGATATGTTCTGCCAGAAAAGATTCGCCGATGCCGGCGGTGAGCATGGTTCTGTGTGCGATGGCAGGCAGGTTGAAATGCGTGCGAAGCATGGGGATCACATCGTCGCTCATCATGCCTTTCATTTCGTGCGGAACGCCCGGCATGGATACTACGATCCTTCCTTTTTTCTCGAACCACATACCCGGAGCGGTACCGCGCTTGTTCTGGATAACCGTACAAACATCCGGCACTTCGGCCTGCTTCAGGTTCCGTTCGATCATCGGCCGTTTGAGCACGCGCTCGAAAATATGTTTTACATTGGCCAGGGCGCCTTCGTCGACAACCAGGCTTCCGCCGAAATACTCGCAGAGCAGGGGTTTGGTGATATCGTCGGCCGTAGGGCCCAGTCCGCCGGTGATAAGGATAATATCGGAGCGATCCATTTCCACATCCAGGGCCTGCCAGATATCGTTCCATATATCGCCGACGGCTATGCGAAGTTTTACCCAGATGCCGAATTTATTCAGTTCCTGCGCCATCCAGGCGCTGTTGGTATCGATGACCTGCCCGATCAGCAGTTCATCGCCGATGGTGATGATGGAGGCATTAATGGTTTGCGGGAGCATGATGCAGGTTAAAGTCCGGTGCGGTAATAAATCTTTTCAAGAGGCAGCATATAGCGAATGGAGCGAATAATCAGAGAAGCATCCGGTTTAGTGATCTCCTCGAATTGCCAGGAACCATCCGCTTGTTTCCGGGCCGCTTCAATAAACTTTTTTGTAGAATCAATCATGATATATTCCCGGAAAGAAGGTATGTGGCGATAATAGGAAAATTTTTCTCCTTTGTCGAAATTTTTGGTTGAAAGAGAAAGAATTTCGAAAATAACGACAGGATTCAACAGGGTATCAAACTGCTCATCTTCCAACTGCGGTTCTTCGCAAACAATAGTAGCGTCAGGATACATATAAGAATTGTGATTGGGAGTGCTCACACGCATATCAGAGGGAAGAATGCTGCAATCTTTTCCTTCAAGATAAGGGCCGATTTGAGTAATCAGATTTGACAGGATTCTGTTATGCGCCATGCGCGCACCAGACATGGCAATGACCTGCCCATCATAATACTCATGCTTATACTGGGATTTCCTCTCCATCTCCAGATATTCCTCCGGAGTAATGTAATTATACTTAGGCGCCGGCTCCTGAACGTCATTTTCCATACATCAAATTTAATTCTTTTAGTTTTGAAAAAAAATTGTTCAGCAATGAAGTACCTGTTGTTTCTCTTGTTACTACCGGTTAGTGGTATTGCATTCTCCCAATCCGTGTCCGAAAAATTAGCAGCCGCCTGGCAGCAATTTGAAAACGATCCGCAGCTTAAACATGCCATTGCCTCATTGTATGTGATCGATACAAAAACAGGTGAGACAGTATTCAGCAAAAATGAAGAGATCGGACTGGCGCCTGCCAGTTGCCAGAAATTATTCACCAGCGCAGCCGCTTTTGAACTGCTGGGTCATGATTTCCGGTACAGAACAGAATTGGGATATGATGGAAAGATCGAAGACCTTACCCTGAAAGGCAACCTGCATATTGCAGGCAGCGGCGATCCTACGCTGGGAAGCTGGCGCTGGAACTCAACCCGCGAAGAAACGGTGATAAATGAATTCATCTCTTCATTAAAACAGTTTCATATCAATAAGATCGCCGGCAATGTGCTGGTCGATGAATCGGCATTCTCCATTCAGCCCATACCCGACGGATGGATCTGGCAGGATATCGGCAATTATTATGGCGCCGGATGCTGGGGCATCAACTGGAGAGAGAACCAATACGGCGTATTCATCGATCCCGGCAATCAGGTAGGGGCAGAAGCAACCATCACCGGCATCAGGCCTGCACTTGCATTGCCTCCCATGATCAACCAGCTCAGGACAGGTGAAAAAGGCAGCGGCGACAATGCCTATATCTATCTCCCTCCTTACGGCGTAACAAGCTATACGCAAGGCACCGCTCCGCTGGGAGAGCCGAACTTCAGCATCTCCGGTTCCATTCCCCATCCTCCGTTGTATTTCAGCCAGGAACTGGAGAAGAAGGTAAAATCGAACAGGATCCAGGTGAGCAAACCGTTCAAAACGTATATGGACAAGCTGGCGAACAAAGAGGTGTGGCCATCCATCCAGGTTTCTTTATACACGCATCTCTCGCCTCCGCTCGACAGCATCAATTACTGGTTCCTG
>CAYYZJ010000101.1:0-2940 GCA_964475615.1 uncultured Flavitalea sp.
CAATGGGGCCCTTATCTCAGCGAAAGACAATGGGGAACTGTTCGTGAAGACTACAGCACCAATGGCGACGCCTGGCATTATTTCCCTTATGATCACGCACATTGCCGCGTATACCGATGGGGCGAAGACGGTCTTGCCGGCATCTCTGATTTTTTTCAGAACCTCTGCTTTGCCATCGCCTTATGGACTGGCAAAGACCCGATATTGAAAGAAAGATTGTTCGGCCTCGGCAACAGCCAGGGTAATCACGGCGAAGATGTAAAAGAGCTTTATTATTATCTCGACAATATCCCCACGCATTATTACATGGAATACCTGTACAAGTACCCGCAACAGCTTTTCCCTTATGAAAAGCTGCTGAAGGAGAACCTGCAGCGTTCCAAGCAGGATCCCGAATACGAGATACTCGATACCGGCGTGTTCGACAAGAACGAATATTTCGATGTGCTGGTCACCTACGCCAAGCAGAACGCAAAAGATATTTTCATCCGGATCAATATCCACAACCGCCATACTTCGGCAGCCGATATAACGGTATTGCCTACACTATGGTTTTACAACAGATGGAACTATGACCTGGATAAAAAGCCCAGTATCAGCATGCGCGACAGAACATCGGTGAAGGCCACGCACAGCAGGCTGGGCACTTATTATTTCTATTTTCAACCTCCCGACGACCGCTTCTTCACCGAAAACGAAACCAATCTCGAAAAGATAGCCGGCATTCCCAATACTTCTTCTTTTGTGAAGGATGCGTTCCATCATGCCATCATCAAAGGCCAGAATGTGGAAGCGCTGAGGCAAAAAAAATCGGGAACCAAATTCGCTCCGGTGTATCGATACCGTATCGGAGGCGGCCGTTCGCAGACCATCTACCTGCGGTTGAGCAATAAGCTGATGGATAATCCTTTTCCGCCGGGCTTCGAATATATTTTTGCCAACCGGAAGGAAGAGGCGGATGCTTTTTATGCAGGCATTCTTTCTCCTGGCCTTAGTCCCGACCTGGCAGCCATCCAGCGGCAGGCGCTCTCGGGCTTATTGTGGAGCAAGCAGTATTATCATTTCGATGTGGAGCGATGGCTGAACACCAGCGATGGCATCACACCCGTCAATCCCGGCAAACAGTACGGACGCAATCACGACTGGAAGCATCTCAAGAACCAGGACATCATTGCCATGCCCGACAAATGGGAATATCCCTGGTATGCAGCCTGGGATATGGCCTTCCAGTGCATCCCGATGTCGCTGGTGGATCCCTGTTTTGCCAAGCACCAGTTGCTGCTCATCATGCGCGAATGGTATATGAAGCCCGATGGACAGCTTCCTGCTTATGAATGGAATTTCAGCGACGTGAATCCGCCGGTACAGGCCTGGGCCGCACTGCAGGTGTACAAGATAGAAAAAGAGAGGACTGGAAAAGGAGATATCGTTTTCCTGAAGCGGATATTCCAGAAGCTGCTGATCAATTTCACCTGGTGGATCAACCGCAAGGACCCGAACGGGAACAATATGTTTGAAGGAGGATTCCTCGGACTGGATAATATCGGCGTGTTCAACCGCAGCGGGCAGTTGCCCGGCCAGGCCCAGCTCGAGCAGGCCGACGGTACGAGCTGGATGGGCATGTACGCCCTGAACATGCTCGATATAGCGCTGGAGATAGCGATGAAAGATGAAGCTTTTGAAGACACGGCCACCAAATTCTTCGAGCAGTTTGTGCTGATCGCAGAAGCATTGAATGAACAGGGCATGTGGAATGAGGAAGACAAGTTTTTTTATGATACCCTGTCCATTGCCGGCTCTGCTCCGCTTCAACTGCGCATACACTCCATCGTGGGCATCACCTCTTTGTTTGCGGTATCCATCATCGAAAAAAAGAAGCTCGACAAGCTGGCCGATTTCAAGAAACGCATCAACTGGTTCGAGAGCTACCGGTTAAGCAACAAACGCTTCTGGCCCAATGAAGAGAAGATGGATGGAGATGCCATCCTCTTATCGCTGGTTCCCCGCGGAAGATTGGTTTACCTGCTGGAGCGATTGTTGAATGAAGATGAGTTCCTGGGGCCGGGAGGCATCCGCGCATTGTCGAAGTACCACGAAAAAAATCCTTATTCGGTAACCATCGATTCCATTCAATACACCATACAATACGATCCCGGCGATTCCACTTCCAATTTGTTCGGAGGCAATTCCAACTGGCGAGGGCCGATATGGATGCCCATCAATTATCTCATCATCCAGTCCATCCGCAAATACGGAAGCTTTTATGGGGATTCGCTGAAAGTGGAATATCCCGTGAAATCGGGAAAATACCTCAACCTCGTACAGGTGGCCGACGAGCTTACCAACCGCGTGATCAGTTTATTCGAGAAGGACAGCAACGGCAACCGCATGCAGTATGGCAAATACAACTGGTTTTATAAGCAGCCGGGCAATGAGCAGCTCAGTTTGTTTTATGAATATTTTCATGGCGATACCGGCCAGGGTCTCGGCTCCTGCCATCAAACAGGATGGACGGCCCTTGTTGCCGAACTCATCAGCGAACACTATGGCCGCCCGGTGCAGGAGCCGGTGGTAAATGTATATAGCGAGCCGGAATAAAATCCGCACCTTTCCGTTATTACACAGGATGTCTAAAATATTTTATTTTTACCGCCATTCTTGTGTATGCAAACCATTATTGAAGAGATCAGGCAATTGTTTTCCGCTTACAGCCGGGAACCGGTGAACGGTATTGAAAAGATCCCGCAGTCGGGCAGCAACAGGATCTATTTCCGCGTCAACTCGGGCGACTGCTCTTATATTGCCACCTATGGAAACAATATCGCGGAGAACCGCACTTTTATCCGTTTCAGCAGTCATTTCCGTGCCTGCGGATGCCCGGTTCCAAAAATTTATACCGTAAATGATGCGAACAGCATTTATATCCAGGAAGATTTCGGC
>CAYYZJ010000102.1:0-3797 GCA_964475615.1 uncultured Flavitalea sp.
CGGAAAAGCTTTACCCGCTTGCATGGAGCATAGTCCGAAGGAATTTCTTTTGATTTGCCTGAAGACATAAAGCTATATTCGAAACTAACAGGATTGCTTTCTCCGGTAAATGACAGGTATCACTCCTTAATTTGATTCAGATCATTATCCGGCATTAAGGGCAGGAATAAATTTGATTACCCAAAAATAAGCACTGCAAACGTGCTGTTGATGCACAGGGAACTATTTTTGCAACTGCATTTGAAAGTAACATTTTTATGTCATGAATAAGATAATAGCCGCTTTTGACGGCCTCAGGTTCTCCGAAAGCACCATGCAATATGCCATTTACCTGGCCAAAGAGTATAATGCGCATGTTACAGGAGTGTTCCTGCGCGAATCCACCCGGCTGGGATACGCCATTTATGCAACGATTGTAAAGCAATCCCTTTCAGGCAAAGAGATCCTTGATGAGATCGACAGATCAGAGAAGATAACGATAGACCAGGCAATAGAAACTTTTGAATCAGGCTGTCGCGATGCCAACCTGAGCTATGCCGTACATCACAATAAGCGGAATGCCGTGCAGGAATTGCTGCATGAAACCGCATTCGCCGACCTGATGGTCATAGATGCCTGGGAGACTTTTTCTTACCTGGAGGAAGACATGCCCGGATGGTTTATCAAAAACATATTGCACGACGCCCAATGCCCTGTTCTTGTTGTGCCCAGGAATTTTTCCCCGCTGGAGAGATCGGCGCTCTTATATGATGGCAGCCCTTCTTCGATATATGCCATTAAAATGTTCAGCTATATTCTGCCCGGCATGCGCCAGTTGGAGACAAAAGTGTTATATGCGAAGAATGATAGCGGCTCACTGCATTTGCCCGATGATGAATTGTTGAAGGACTGGATGGAGCGGCATTATCCCAAGGCCGCCTATCAATTGCTCAGCGGGTCTGAAAAGGAGATCCCTGCTATGCTGGCAAAAGAAGACCCCGGAACGCTCGTTGTGGCCGGATCGTACCACAGGAGCAATGTGTCGATGTGGTTTCATAAAAGCATGGCCGATCTTTTATTGAAAGAAACCAGGGCTCCGGTTTTCATTGCCCATCGTTAGATATCTTCCAGAGGAGAGAAAGGAATGATTTTTTCAAGCCTTACAACTTAGGAGGACAGCCATCTTTTATATTTGCGTTTTACCACTGAAGAATTAGAAAAGCAATGGATTATCTTTTGCAGTTCATCGTCCATTAGTTCTCCTATGATTTCATAGTCTATACCTTCAATGGGGTAGTTTTCCTGGAGCAACTGCAACGAAAAATCATCCAGCCAGTTTCCATAGAGTATGGTATCGAGTGGAAATGAAAACCCTGATGTGGTGATGGCCCGGTTTTTTTCAAATATATAACATCCGATGCACGAGTCAGGAATTTCCAGACAGCCGTGAATCACAGACTGACCAGCCGGGAGATTGATTGACGCTTGAAGGAAGGCTTACCAGTACAACATCATTTTCGATAACTTTCAATACCAGGAAATATTTCGGTTTGCTTACGCTGCCATCCTTAAAGTAAAAAGGATCAAAATATATTAACTTGCCTGGCGTGTACAATTATTATGATTTGAAATTTTTTGAAAGCGCCAGGAAATCCTTATGATTTTTATAGATGGATTGCTTTTTTTCATCTCCTTCGATCAACGAGAAGAGATTGATCTCGATATCCGTCGTGTTAAGTTGACCGCTTTCCAGCAGTTCCAGCACTCCATGCTCGGAGGCGGTTTTGAACCAGGGGGAATCTTTTCTGTGGGTGACGCTGATCAGTTCGGATGCGGTGCAATAAAGAAATCTTTCGGAAATCTGCTTCAACAGTTCTATTTCCAGGTCGGAAAATTCGTCATCAGAAAATGCTTTTTTGGGGTAAATAAAAGTATTGTTCTCATTTACTTCTCTTCGAATAAAATCTGCCAGCAAAACAGGTTCTTCAGACAGCTCAACAAAAAGATCTTTGGACACCGGGCCCAGTTTCCATACATCGAACCGTAGGTCAAAAAAAGGGAGGCCGTACTTTTTAATCGATATTTCTTCGATAATGAAAACAAGTTTTAACAGATGGGTCTTGGAGACTTTCTCACCGGCAGCAAGCATTTTATCACAGAGAAAGATTAAAGCATTCCCTAGTTTTTCGATCTGATTCCTGGTATAGGCCTCGCTTGGCTTCATTAGTTTAAGTTAATAAAACAACACAAATTTAGCAAATCACAATATCTTTTTACTAAGATTCTTGACAAGCGTAAGACCATGCTTTCCGCACACTCATTCTGGCTATCGCGTTATATTTGTATGATTAGAAAAACCAACCGGCAAATACCAATCATGACCAGGCTATTTAAAATAATCGGCCTTATTGCCGCTGTATTGATACATGCATCCGGCATCGGGCAATCCGTTAATGCATCGAAATTCCCGCCTTACCGCATCACCATCCTTTCTCCCGAATACCGGTCGGCCATCAAGGGCAATATCGATATCAAACTATACGCCCCGGGCATGAAGGGAATAGCGGCCAACTGCTGGCATCAGCCGGATGCTGCGCATCCTGACGCATTTGGCTATGATAACCGGTTCGGAGCGAATATCCATCCGGATGCAAACGGATATGCAACGGTTCATTTTCCTGCTGACCGGTTTCCGCACGGGCCGATCACGGTACTGTTACATGCCTGGGACGGAACGGGCCGCAGCTTCCGGCATGCAGATACCTGCTACCTGCAACTATACAATGAAGGAGGTGTGAGCTGGAATGAAGGACTGAAAAATGCGCCGCAACCTCCGCAGGCCAAGGGCATGCATCTTGTTTTCGCAGATGATTTCGACAGCATGCCTTCCATATCGCGCGGGGGAAAGGGAGCTGTCTATAATTCCATCAAGGCAGACGGCACGGAATATGGCGATGCCATTTCCGCCAGCTTCGGCGGCCCTTATGATCCGTTCTATCAAACGGGCACCTATATGCGCATACGGGCGCAGTACCGGCCGGGCATCGTGGATTCCATGGGCTGGCACAGGCAGTATACCAGCGGCATGCTTACTTCGGAAAGAACGGATGGAACAGGCATCGCTCCGCGGTTCGCTTATTTTGAATGCAGGATGATCTGTCCCAATGCCATCGGCACCTGGCCGGCTTTCTGGCTGCTTACGCAAGGCTCCCATGTGGGCGGCGATACTGTCAGCAATGAATACGATATTATTGAAGGATATGGCCCGCATCCGGATGGTTACTGGATCACTCCGCATGACTGGGGCTTCGGTAAAGCGTACAAGAGCCACTGGATTGCAGCGGATTCGATCGGCGGCCGGGCGGATTTTGCGCAGACCTTTCATACTTACGGCTGCAAGATAACTGCAGATACAACCTATTATTATTTCGATAATATCATGGTCTGGTCGCACCCCACGCTGGAAGTGGCCAGGAAGGAGGGAATGCAGTTTATGATCAACAATAATCTCGGCGGCGGCTGGCCGGTCGATCTTTCTCGGTATAACGGAGCTGCAGATATGTATGTGGATTGGGTAAGGGTATACCAATGAGGCCTAGGTCTTTGACCTGCTTTTTTCTTTTTGGGGAGATTTGTTTTCCTTATAATAAGCGCAAACCGTATTCATCAAACAGATCTCGCATTTGGGATCGGGCCTGCAGATCTCCCTGCCAAGAAAAGACATGGCCATGCCGGCGTCCCTTTCACTTTTCGGAAGCGCTTCCATGATCGGCTTGTAGTTGATCTCCTGCTTGTCGTCGAGCTCGCCGCGGCCGGGA
>CAYYZJ010000103.1:0-4328 GCA_964475615.1 uncultured Flavitalea sp.
CAAAGCATCCATCGATGCCATCAATGAAGTGAACAAGCAGGAATATGCGGAGTTCAAGGATCCCGAGATCCTCTCACGCATCTCGCAATATGAAATGGCTTACCGCATGCAGATCTCTGTTCCCGGAGTGATGAACATCAATGATGAACCGCAGTATATTCATGATATGTATGGAACGCAGCCGGGTAAAGCCTGTCTCGCCAATAATATCTTACTCGCACGCAAGCTGGTGGAAAAAGGCGTTCGCTTCGTGCAGTTGTTCGACTGGGGATGGGACAGCCATGGCAGCGATGCCAACCTGGCCATCGATGTAGGATTCATCAATAAATGCAGGCAGGTGGATAAGCCCATGACGGCGCTCATCCTCGACCTCAAGCAAAGGGGTTTGCTGGAAGATACGCTGGTGATATGGGGCGGCGAATTCGGAAGAACACCCATGCAGGAAAACCGCGAGGGCAAGCAGAATCCCTTCAAGGGAAGAGATCATCATGTGGATGCTTTCACCATCTGGATGGCAGGAGGCGGCATCAAAAAAGGGTTCAGCCATGGCGAAACCGACGAGATCGGCTATAATGCCATCAGCGGAAAAGTAACGCCTTATGATATCCAGGCCACGATACTGAACCAGCTTGGCTTCGATCATGAAAAATTTACTTATCCCTTCCAGGGAAGGCCGTTCAGGCTTACCGACGTGCATGGACAGGTGATCAATGAGATTATAGCCTAATAAATATGAACCGTAGAAATTTTCTTGAACTGACGGGCGCATCATCTACAGCCCTTTTACTATCTTCACTCAACACATTTGCTTCAACCCGCAAACCCCATTTTAATATGAACAATGGATTTGAGCTCAAGATCATGGCCACCAACTGGGGCTTTTCCGGCACTATGGACGAATATTGCAGCAAGGTAAAAAAGGAAGGATATGATGGAATAGAGATCTGGTGGCCGCTCGATAAAAAAGAACAGGAAGAGTTGTTTGCCGCGCTGAAAAAATACCAGCTCGAAGTCGGATTTTTATGTGCGGGATCGGACAGTCAATATCAAAAGCATTTCAGTCAGTTCACTGCCATGATCGATGAAGCCGCAACCCAAACCATCCAGCGGCCGCTCTATATCAATTGCCATTCGGGAAGGGATTATTTCAGTTATGATCAGAACAAAACATTCATCGATCATACTATCAAATTAGCCAAACAAACCGGCATCATTATATGTCATGAAACGCATCGCTCGAGAACGCTGTTTGCAGCTCCGGTGGCCAGGCATTATATCGATACCATTCCTGAGCTGCGCATCACGTTTGATGTATCGCACTGGTGCAATGTGAGCGAAAGCCTGCTTCACGATCAGCCCGAGACCATTGATCTTACCCTGTCGCGCGTAGATCATATCCATGCCCGCATCGGCCATCCGGAAGGCCCGCAGGTAAATGATCCCCGGGCGCCCGAATGGGAACCGGCATTGCAAGCGCATTTCGACTGGTGGGATAAAGTGGTTGAAGCAAAAAAGAAAGCAGGCAAGCGGCTTACGATATTAACCGAATTCGGCCCCCCTGATTACATGCCTACATTACCCTATACGCGCGAGCCTTTAGCCGACCAATGGGCCATTAATGTACACATGATGCAAGTGCTGCGCAAGCGATATCTTCAATGAAATTGATACAACCCGTGTTTTTATCCATACCAGAATTTTTCGGGCATCTTCATCCGGTTCTCGTACATCTTCCTATTGGCATATTGCTGCTGGCTGCATTGTTCGTCTGGCAATCCAGAAAGGACAAACATGAAAACTGGCAAACCATCATCAACATCATGTTGTTCTGGGGCATGATCAGCGCAGTTGCTGCATGCATCACCGGGTATATCCTTTCGCAGGGCGGCGATTACGACCCGCGGACAGTTGGCCTGCATCAGTGGATGGGCATCAGCGTAGCGGCGATTTCCGTCATTACCTGGTACACGAGAAAAAAGGCGATGATGCAGAACCTGCAATGGATCCTGGCTGCGCTGCTTTTATTATTGCTGTTCATAACCGGCCACCTGGGCGGTTCCTTAACGCATGGATCGGACTATCTTACTGCGCCTTTGGAAGATCTTTCCGGCAACGATACAGCAGCAGTAGTAAAACGCAAGCCGATTGCCAACGTGCAGGAAGCCCTTGTTTATGCAGACCTGGTTCAACCTGTTTTTCAGTCCAAATGCTACAGTTGCCATGGCGCTTCCAAGCAAAAGGGAAAACTGCGCCTCGATCAGCCGGATGCTATGCTGAAAGGAGGGAAGAACGGGCCGGCCATTGTGCCCGGCAAGCCCGATGAAAGCGAACTCATCAAGCGCATCCTGCTTCCCCGCGAAGACGAGCACCACATGGCGCCCAAAGAAAAACCGCAGCTTACCGGACAGGAGGTCAGCCTGCTTCAATGGTGGGTGAGCAGTGGCGCCGATTTCAATAAAAAAGTAAAAGACCTGCAGCAGCCCGAAAAGATGAAATCCGTGCTGGCTTCTTTTCAAAATGCGGGGGAAATCAAAAGCGAAGATGCATTACCGTTAGCTCCCGTCGAAAAGGCCGATGAAGCGGCTATCGGCAAATTGAAAGATGCCGGCGCCGTCATCCTGCCTGTTTCGCAGACCAGCAATTATCTGGAAGCGGCCTTTATCACCAATCCGCCCGGCAATGCTACTGTTGCTTTATTGCTGCCGCTGAAAAAGCAGCTTGTGCGGCTCAAGCTGAGCAATGCGCCGATCTCCGATTCTGCACTGGCGATAATAGGTCAGTGCAGCAATCTCATCCGGCTTCAACTGGATCATACCAATATTACCGATAAGGGGTTAAGCCATCTTCAATCATTAAATGCATTGCAATCGCTGAACCTGGTCGGCACCCAGGTAACGGCGGCAGGCGTGATGCAGTTGAAAGGATTGAAAAACCTGCATTCATTATATCTCTATCAAACCAGGGTGGAGGACAAAGACTGGCCTCAATTGAACAAAGCTTTCCCTAAAGTGAATATCGATTCAGGAGGATACAAGGTGCAGTTCCTTGAAACGGATACGGTCATTGTGAAGCCGCCGAAAATCAAATAGCAGTTTATTTGCCCTTGAAAACAGCCTTGCGTTTTTCCAGAAAAGCGGCGGTTCCTTCTTTCATGTCTTCGGTTGAAAAGCATTCGCCGAAAGCATGCTGTTCTTTGTCGAAACCACTTTTGCCGTTATTGTAGGAGCTGTCACTTACAACAGCCACGTTTATGCATTCAATGACCTTGGCGATGGCTATCGGCGCTTTGGATTCTATGCCGAGCAGGATCTCTTTTGTTTTGGGAAGCAGGTCGGCAGGAGTGGTGACATAATTTACCAGGCCGAGCCGGAGCGCTTCGGCAGCGTCCATCATGGCAGCGCTCATCATCAGCTCCATGGCTTTTCCTTTGCCGATGAGATGGGTAAGGCGTTGCGTGCCGCCATAGCCGGGTATTATTCCGAGGTTCACTTCAGGCTGGCCGAACTTCGCATTGTCGCTGCAAAGCCTGAAATGGCAGGCCATGGCCAGCTCGCATCCTCCGCCCAGGGCAAAGCCGTTCACGGCGGCTACAATGGGCTTGGGGCTGTTCTCTATTTTAAAGAAAATATCATTACCCCTTTTGGAGAGCGCCATGCCTTCTTCACGGCTTAATCCGACAAATTCACTGATGTCGGCGCCTGCCACAAAAGATTTCGGTCCTGCGCCGGTAATGATCGCTGATTTTATGGAAGCATTGCTATAGATCTCATCGATGGCCAGGTTCAGTTCATCGAGTACCGCTTTGTTCAGTGCATTGAGCTTTTCCGGCCTGTTGATGGTGATGATGAAGGTATTTCCCGAAAGCTCGGTTAACAAGGTTTGATACATGGCGTTATTTTTTATTTCTGATCTCTTCGAGCCTGGCGATATCGAAGAGGTCTTTATCTCTGCGCGAGCGCAGTTTCATTTCAAAAATGTTTTTTTGTCTTTCAGCTTCATCATAAGAAATCGCGTAATGAACGAATGTCAATACATCTAACTCGGCGTTTGCCGGGCCGATAGTTCCCATAAAGGGCTTGCTAAAATCTTCCTGATACAATGGTGAGACCTCATTTTCAGAATAATTCATGCATAATAAGGTATTTATAAAGGCGAGTTTATTTTCATTAGTAGGCTGCAGCCAAATATCCATATCCTTTGTGAGCGCATTTAATGAATAGCAGGAATTCACTGTTCATGATATCAATTCCGGATTATGATTTTGCTTGTTTTGTCTTTTACAGGATGAAATTTTTTCGACATTTCCTGCATTAAAAATAAATCTCGGC
>CAYYZJ010000104.1:0-2735 GCA_964475615.1 uncultured Flavitalea sp.
TCGTGAGCCGGGAATCGTCAATCGTGAGTGCCTGCTGATGGTTACCGGTTCACGTTTCACGACTGCCGGCTCACGATCTCACTACTCACGAACTCTCCCCATTGTTTATATCGCTCATATCGTTTTGCATACAATTCGACTTTGTTTTTATCGGGCTGATAACAGGCATCGAATCCCTGGCCCATGGCTTCCATCGCTTCTTCCACTTTTGGGTAAATGCCTGCTGCTGTTGCCGCGAACATGGCTGCCCCGAGTGCGCAGGTCTGTTCGGATTTATGAATGCGGATCGGCATGTTCATGATATCGGCCATCATTTGCATGATGAATGGCGATTTGCGCGCCACACCGCCGAGGCCGATCAACCCTTTTACCGGAACGCCTTCTTCATTAAAACGCTCCACGATGGCTTTGGCGCCGAAGCAGGTGGCTTCTGCAATGGAGCGGAATATTCCCGGTGCATCGGTTCCCAGGCTCAATCCTGAAACAGCTCCTTTTAATACCTGGCTTGCATCAGGTGTGCGCCGGCCATTGAACCAGTCGATGGCCAGTTCGCTGTTCTCGTCCCAGGGAAGTGCGGATGCTTTTTTACTCAGCCCGGGAATGATCTTATCTGTTGTTTCATCGGCCAGCGCTTTGGCTGTAGCAGGATCGATCAGCGCAGATTGTTTCAGTATTTCACGCAGCGGCCAGGCGAGCAGGTTGCGGAACCACGCATAGGCATCACCGAAAGCCGACTGACCCGCTTCCATGCCCATCATACCGGGAATGATGGAGCCGGGCACCTGTCCGCAGATGCCTCTTACCAGTTTTCCATTCACTTCATTGATCGGCGCAACCAGCATGTCGCAGGTGGAAGTGCCCATTACTTTGCTGAGATGATAGGGAAGGATCTGTCCGCCTACTGCGCCCATGTGTGCATCGAAGGCGCCAACGCCTACTATGACGTCCGTTGAAAGTCCCAGCTTTTCCGCCCATTCCGTACTGAGCCGGCCTGCGGGCTGATCAGCCGTATAGGTTTTATCGAAAAGCCGCGAACGGAAGCCTTTGAGCAGCGGGTCGAGGGAAGTAAAAAAATCATCGGGAGGCAATCCGCCGAATTCTTCGGCCCATAAGGCTTTATGGCCTGCACTGCAAACACCGCGCTTCATGGAAGCAACCTGTTTTCCGCCGGTAAGCAGGAAAGGAATCCAGTCGCAGTGCTCAACCCAGGAATAGCAGGCACGCTGCACTGCTTCATCTGCTCTCAGTACATGCAGCAGCTTTGCCCAGAACCATTCGGAAGAATAGATGCCGCCTACAAATTGAAGGTAATTGGTCTTGAATTTTTTTGCATGTTCATTGATGGCTGCCGCTTCCTTTACTGCGCTGTGGTCTTTCCACAATACGAACATGGCATTGGGGTTGTCCTCAAAGCCCGGCAATAGCGAGAGCGGTGTTCCGGTTTCATCTACCGCTACCGGGGAGGAACCGGTAGTATCTACGGCAATTGCCCTGATGCCCGATGCTGCCGTTTTTCCGGCCATGGACAGGCAGGCTTTGATGGTCTGTTCCAACCCTTCTATATAGTCTTTCGGATGCTGCCGGAATATATTGGCAGATGGGTTGCAGTACAATCCGTCTTTCCATCGCGGATAATTGAATGCGGATGAAGCGATCTCTGTTCCGTTGCGTGCGTCGGCGATGATGGAGCGAACCGAATCAGTCCCGAAGTCAATGCCTATTACAAAAGCGTCCTTTTCCATATATCAGCAATCCTTATTAATGTCAAAATAACAGTTATTCGGGGAATTAAAAAAGTTTTTGTCTGAACTGGGATAAGTCTGAACTGGGATAGATGGGATGTTTGGGATGAATGGGAAATGGATTCGATAGGTCGTCACATAATCCCTTTCCCACCGATCCCATTAATCCCATCTATCCCAGTTCAGACAAACTTATCCGGATTGGGAATAAAATTGAGAAAAGCCTGGAAATTGGCTTTGTACTTCCGCTTGTCGAGCTTATAATAGAATGCCCCTTTTTTGGAATTGATCTTGTCCTTTTCCTTTTGTTTCACCAGCAGTCCGGTCGACAAGACCTTGCGGCTGAAATTGCGGTTATCGAAACTGGTATTATACACATCTTCATACAGGCTCTGTAACTGAGGCACTGTAAATTTTTCCGGCAGCAGCTCAAACAAAATAGGATGAAGAGCGGCTTTATATCTCAGCTTTTTCTGCGCCTGCATCACCATTTCCTCATGATCGAAGATCAGCTCGGGCCTGTCTTTGAGGAGGAACCATTCGGCATGATAGTCATGGCTGAGTTGTTTTTCATACTGATGGATATCGATGAGCGCAAAATAAGCGGTGGAAATGGTTCGCTCAACAGGATCGCGCTGCGGATCGCTGAAGGTCTGTAACTGTTCCATATATACGCCCTCCAGTCCCGTAAGTGTTTTCAATACGCGGTTCGCGGCCTGCTCCAGGCTTTCATCGGCCTGCAAAAAACCTCCCATCAGGCTCCATTTATTGATCTCGGGTTCAAATCCTCTTTGGATCAGCAATAGTTTGATGTGATCACCGTCGAATCCGAAAATAATGCAATCAACTGCCACAAGAACATGCTTTTGTCCTGGATATCTGATCATAGCCGTGTTGGTGTTTGAGTGAAAATACATAAAATAGTCGAACCATTACTGTACAGGATAGTTGGTTGCTTTCCTCCGGTTATATTGCAGGCATTTCTAACGATTA
>CAYYZJ010000105.1:0-5307 GCA_964475615.1 uncultured Flavitalea sp.
GAGCAGGATAAAAGGCGTGATGATTAGATTCCTCATGGCTGAATGTTTTGGCTTCAGCCTAAGTTACGATTTTTAGTATTCACTAACATCATCTCACATCAAGCAATGAGCTCAATGGCGATCGGCGGTTCCGGAAATCCATCATATCTACCTTCACGCTGCCGACGGTGATGGGACTTTCCACTCTCAGCGGAATATGATTGGGATCGTCGCTCACCCAAACGGTCATCTTTTCCCCGCCCTGAAAAATAGTTCCCTTGATCAGCAGGGGTTTGAACTTGATGGAGCGGAACTTGCCGTATTTTGTTCTGATGGTTTCCTTTCCGAGATAACGGATATACAAATGATACACCTGGTTGTCGAGGAACATGGAGAAGGGGATCGTATCGTTCACCTTTCGCTTCCGGAAATCGATATTCCTGGCATAATAAATGGCGCTGAGCACATCCTGCACGCATTCGGGCACCTTATACACTCCGGCAGTGGTAACGGCAGTATTGGTGGCTTTATTGAAACTGACATTGTCGTACGTTTTATATCCGCCTTCATTCACATCGCGGATGAATTTCAGCGGCTGCAGGGTGGCGGTATCGATAAAGGTTTCGTATTTATCGCGAACCTTGAAAAAATTATCGTAAAAGCTGTAGGTCTTTCCATCGCCGATGATATGGTAAACCGGCCTTCCGTTTATTTGTTCGATCGATGTGGAGAATACCGCTTCTCCCGCTGCAATATATACACCGGCCAATGTATAGTATACACGGTAAGTGATGGATTCATTGGGCGAGAATGCCGTGTTCCTGATGCCGCAAAATTCATCATCGTCAGCACGCATCGGCATTGCAATGATCGTCAGCAAGAATATACCAGCCCATGTAAATACTCTCATCTATTTTTAAATAATTTGATACTTAAAATTAATAAACTACCTATCAAAGCCGGTATTATTAAATTTATAAGCCAGATTCCCAATGCCGTTGCAAATATGCCTGTTGTATTGGAACTGAACCATTCCATGATCTGGATGCTGGCTTCCCATCGTAATCCCAGATCGCTTAAAAAAGTAAATGTAGGAACAATAGCCATCACGAGGAACATCACACTGATCCCTCCAAACGTTTGCTCCCATGTCAATGATACTTCAAAAACCCGAAACAACAGATAATATTGCGATATAAAAACCGCATACCTGATCACACACAAAAGCAAAATACGCAACAGCACAACCGCGCCGATATTTTCAATAACGCTTACAACAAGCAAATACTTGCCCGAATATATTTTTTTTAATGACCTTACCAGCGCGGGTAAACGAAAATAAAGAATTGTTAAAATCAGCGCTGCAAAAGGAATACCAGCTAAAAGGAACTTGAATGCAAGCCGGATCGCATCCCGCGACTGCGGCAGGCGGGACTGCAGATGATGATGCAGGTAGATCACTCCTGCCAGTCCCGCCAGCATAGTAACGAGAAGCTGCGCCATGCTGCAGGCCAAGCTGAGCGGAATGGAACGGGCGCGCCTGTCTTCATCCAGATAAAGCATGCGGCCCAGGTATTCGCCGATGCGGTTGGGAGTAAAGGAGGCCAGCGTTGTGCCGGTCAGCACGGCGCGGTATGCACGCCAGTAAGAAATCCGTTGAAGGCTGCGCAGGGCCAGTTGCCATTTGCGGGCTTCCAGCCCCCAGTTCAGCAGCATCAGCAGGAGCGCCACCCAGATCATCCATTGCTTCGGCCCATGGAACGCATGGCCGATCTGCCTGAACGATTGCAACCGGTTCGGCTGCCGCAACAACTGCTGCCAGATGGAATAACATAAAAACAGGAATACTGCCGGCCCCAGGAAGTAGTTGACTATTATTTTGATATTTTTGTTGAGTGGCACGATCGCATCAAAAATAATTCCCTCTTGCATAAAAACGGCAAAATAATTTTGGGGATAGATCCCGGCACCCTGCTGATGGGTTATGGTTTGATCGCCATCGATCATGGCCGGATAGAGCTGATCGAGATGAATGTGCTCAAGCTCTCGTCCTGCAAAAATCCTTACGGGCGGCTGCAGCTCATTCATAAAAAAGTGAAGGAGATCATCGAAGCATTTCAGCCGCACGATTTTGCCATCGAAGCTCCTTTTTTCGGAAAGAATGTGCAAAGCATGCTCAAGCTGGGCCGTGCACAGGGAGTGGCCATTGCCGTTGCCATGCAGGCCGGAATACCGGTCACCGAATACTCACCGCGAAAAATAAAGCAATCGATCACCGGCAATGGCAATGCAGGCAAGGAGCAGGTCTGGAAAATGCTGCAGCAGTTCCTGCAGATCAGGAATGAAATCAATAATTATGATGCTTCCGACGCGCTGGCTGTAGCGCTTTGCCATCATTTTCAAAATCACAGTGTGTTGAAACCGGCAGGAGAGAAATTGAAAGGATGGGAAGAATTTATTGCAAAGCATCCCGGCAGGGTGAGATGAAATATGCTTAGAGATTTTTAAGGATCTTTTCCTGCGCCGCCTTCAATTGTTCAGGGCCCGGTTTGAGTTTGCCCCGGGTAAAATTAAGATCGTCGATACTGTCGATAGGAACCAGGTGCAGATGTGCATGCGGCACTTCAAGACCCACCACAGCCAGTCCGCAGCGGTTGCAGCGGAATGACCGTTCAATAGCTTTTGCGATGGGTTTGGCGAAGACCAGCATCTCGCCCAGATATTCATCGGGCTGATCGAAGAACTTATCTACTTCTATCTTAGGAATCACCAGCACATGGCCTTCGCGCAGCGGAAAAATATCCAGGAATGCGAAGAATTTTTCGTTCTCCGCAATTTTATAAGATGGAATCTCACCCTTTATTATCTTGGAAAAGATAGTCATTTTTCAATTGAGTGTTGAGTGTTGAATTTTGAGTGTTGAGTGTTTTAAATATTCAACACTCTATATTCAACACTCAATGTTCAAGTATTATATAGTGATATTTTCTACCTTGAATTTAATCGTTCCGGCAGGCGCCTGCACTTCGGCCACTTCGCCGACCTGCTTGCCCAGCAGTCCTTTTCCAATGGGTGAAGTAATCGATATCTTGCCCAGTTTGAGATCGGCTTCCTTTTCAGACACCAGATGATAAGTGACCTGCTTTTTGCTGTTGAGATTGGTAACCGTTACCTTGGTCAGAATGGATACCTTGCTGGTATCGATGCTGCCTTCTTCAATGATCCTGGCATTGGCCAGGTCGCTCTCCAGCTTTTGGATCTTGGCTTCCAGCAGGCCTTGCGATTCTTTGGCCGCATCATATTCCGCATTTTCACGCAGATCGCCTTTTTCCCTGGCTTCTGCGATGGCCCGCGAAGCGGCGGGACGATCTATGGTTTTGAGTTTTTGCAATTCTGCTTTCAGTTGCTCCAGGGCTTCCTTGGTTAAATAAGTGATCCCATTCATGGCTCCCTCCTTTTACTTCTGATTATAAAAAAGAAAAAAAATACAACGCCTCAGGAGTTTTTGAAGCGTTGCACTATTGGTGCAAAGATAGAAAATTTTTAATATCTAAATGTCAAGTTTGTCGAGCAAAACTTTTGCCATTTTATAGAAAGCTTCATGGCTGTAACCGGCAATATGGGGGGTGATGATGACATTCGGGCGGCCCAGCAGCCAGTTAAGCTGTTGTTTTTCCGCCTCATCGTAAGTATCCAGCTTTTCATTCTCCAGCACGTCGAGCGCTGCCCCGGCTATCTTTTCCGATTCGAGGGCGCGGATCAGGGCTGCGGTATCATGCACTTTTCCCCGGCTGGCATTGATGAAATAAGGCTTTTTTTGCAGGGCTGAGAAAAAGGCATCATTGGCCAGATGAAAGGTTTCATCGGTCAGCGGAACATGCAGGCTGATGACATCGGCATAGCGGGCAATCTGCTCGCTGTTGGCCTCTTTGATATTGCCCCTGGCGAAATCGAATTTATACTTGTCGTAAGCCAGCACTGTTACATCGAAAGGCGATAGCAGGCGGGCAAAAGCGCCGCCGGTATTGCCGAAGCCGATAATACCCACCGTTTTGCCGCTGAGCTCGGTTCCGCGGTTGGCATCCCGCAGCCATTTGCCCTGCTTTATTTCCTGGTTCGCCGGGCTTATCCTGTTCATCAGGTTCAGCAGCATGCCCAGCACGTGCTCGCCGACGGCATTGCGGTTTCCTTCCGGGCTGCTCACGCATTGAATGCCTTTGCTTTCGGCATAAGTAACGTCGATGAGCTCCATGCCGCTGCCCAGCCGGCCGATCCATTTTAATTTCGGCGCACGGTCTATCATATTCCTGTCTATCGTAAGCCGGGTGGTAACGATCAAGCCCTCTGCATCTTTGATCTCCTGCTGCAGATCGGCATAGCTGATCTGCGGCAAATGACTGACGGTATATCCTTTGCCGGTTAAGCGGCTGATCAGGTATTCATGGGCTTTGGCTGTAACAAGTACTTTCTTCATTGCTTATTTCATCATATAGGTTAGGCGGGCAAAATCATTTACCGACAACTGCTCTGCGCGCTTGCTGAAAATATCCTGCTGTAATATATCTTCTCCAAACAATCCTTTTACTGCATTGCGCAGCATCTTACGGCGCTGGTTAAACGCTGTTTTCACCAAAAGAAAAAAACGCGCTTCATCCTTCAGCGTTATGCGTTCAGCCTTCGGCGTTAAGCGTATCACCGCGCTTTTTACTTTCGGGGGCGGATCGAAGCTGTTTTCATTCACTTCAAACAGGTATTCCACTTCAAAAAAAGCCTGGATCAATACGCTCAGCACGCCGTATATCTTGCCGCCCTCTTTGGCAACCACGCGCTGCGCCACTTCTTTCTGGAACATGCCGATCACGCATTCCAGGTCTTCTTTCCATTCAAGCAGCTTAAACAGGATCTGTGAAGAAATATTGTATGGGAAATTGCCCAGCACGGTAAATTTTCCTTCAAAAGGCTTTCCCATATTCAGGAAATCCTGGTGAATGATCTTGTCGTGCAGGGAAGGATAGGTTTTTTTAAGATAGCGCACTTTCTCCTCATCCAGTTCCACTGCCTTGAAATGAATGGAAGGTATTTCGATCAGGTATTTGGTAAGCGCGCCTGCGCCGGGCCCTATTTCCAGCAGTTGACTGAACGGGTGCTCCTGCAGAGCAGCAATGATCTTACGGCAAATATTCTCATCGCGCAAAAAATGCTGACCGAGGGATTTCTTTAGTGTGAGCATTGGTGGATACGGGATGCGGGATGTGAGATGCGAGATGCGGGATACGGGATGCGAGATGTGAGATGCGGGATGCGAGATACATGGATAACCGCTCGGTA
>CAYYZJ010000106.1:0-1739 GCA_964475615.1 uncultured Flavitalea sp.
GCCGTAAGGCCTCATGATTTGCTGAAAGAAGCAGGAAATATCTGCAATTTTTACTAAAACTTACCGGAATAGGGATGAGTGTTGTTTGAATATTTCCATGAGCATGTATTTTCACGAATGACGCGCTGGACTTACCTGTTCTGTAGAGCAAAATTTGTGTGGACCTTGAAATAAAAAAGCCTGAAAACGCTGCATTTTCAGGCTTACTTGACAAAAATTGACTTAAAAATTTCTTTCTCTGCGGAGAGGGAGGGATTTTTATAAAACCCTAGTATCCAATTATTTATTACTTCTATTATTGCTCTATAGTATTTCGATTGATCTATCTTTTCTTTTCTTCCAGCATGGTAATGATCTTGTCCTTATCAGAAAGTGATTTTCTAAGCACTTCCATTTCCCGCTCAAGGGCTGCAATCTTATCTCTCAGTGCGCTTTTCTCGTCATCGGATGATTCCTTTATATACATATCCCCCTCTCCACTGATGACAAAATTGATGTTGATCCGATATTTATTGTAAAGTGTTTTAAGTAATGGAAAGGGGATAGGTTTAACTCCATTAATTAATCTACTCATGGGACTAGGAGCATATTTAAGTTTCTCGGCAAATTCTCTCTGCGTCGTTACAATACCCCGTTCTTTAAAATGCCTATATATTTTTTCCAGTGCTGTTGGTTCTTTCACTTTTGCCACAAAAATGTTGATTTATGTCAATTTCTTAGATGTTTTATCATTAAAATGTGACTATGGCCAAAAAAAAATTTGGCAATGCCATTGACCATTTGTTATATTTACATTGTCCATTTGTTATATGAATTATATTCAAATTATATACAAATGTTGTCTAAATGTACAAAATAGTTGCTACCATGCAAGACCCTTTAATTCTGGAACAGCTGAAGTTTATTAAAGAAAATATTGAGTATGGGGATAAACTTTTCATATCCAACCAATTGGATATTTCATACTCAACTGTTAGCAGTGTGCTTCATGGTAAATTTTTAGGCAGCAATGGAAAGCAAATATTGGATTTTGCAGTTACTATGCTAATACGGCGTTTGGAAAACAACAAAGCGCAGGCTGAAAAGCTTCGAAATAAAGTCAGCAAAATTGCCTAATTATTATATGCCCCTAAGTATTCAAAACATCACTGCCAATGATGCCCGCCTTCTTGATCGGTTGCGTCGGCATTATGAAATGCTCCTCACAGATCCATTCCTTAGCAGGAATATTCTTCATCTCAACGAAAAGTATAACCGGATTATGCAGCGGATTTATATCCTTACGGAGCCATTACTGGAAAAAAATGTCTATTCAATTCCCGGCATTTCAAGACCTCAGACCTCCACCATATGAAGCATCTGTTAAAAACCTATTGGTGCTATGTCCGCCTCACTGGGAGGGAGAGAGCACTTTTCAACAAAATGAGATCCCTCAAGATCAACAATTTTTGGTCATATGGGATAAAGACTGTTTTAAAAAATCCTTCGCCTAAAAAGTTCAGGCTTCTGATCAGCGAACTTCAGGATGAAGGCCAGGATAATGCTGAGATAATGCAATCCATCCTTGGCGCCGAAATATTTCATCTCTTATACACCATAAAACCCCCTGAGTTATGTTAGTCATTATCTTAACCTCGGTTCAGTTTGCCTTTATTCTTTCTATAACGGCCAGCATCGCATTTGTCTTCGGCTGCTGCTGGATGTCGCTAGGTCAGATCAATAAACAAGCCGAGCCTTTC
>CAYYZJ010000107.1:0-1700 GCA_964475615.1 uncultured Flavitalea sp.
TTTCAGCATTGTTTTTATCGGAATAAGCAGGGGGCAGGAAAACCCATCGCTGAAACGTTCGGTGCAAAAGAAACCCGCTGTTTCAAACATAAAGGCTGTTCCGCAAAAGCCCGTCGCCAAACCGACAGCTATACATAAGAAAGATATTCCCTCAAGGGCCGATGAGAAAGTAATTGATGTCCGCACAAATGTTAAGGTAAACTCCACTGTGGTTGTCCTGCAGGAAGCGCATGCCGACGTGGTTGCCAATGTTTCCGTGCATACGGAAATCAACAAAAATGATTATGCCGCACTGGGCTATAAGAATATCAGCCTGGAAAGATTGACGCAATTGAAAGATCATGGGGTGAGCGCAGATTTTATTGAAGACTTCATCAATGCAGGCTATAAAAACATTTCCCTCGATGATGCCATTGAATTGAGAGACCATGGAGTAAGCATGGATTTCATCGACGATTTCCACCAACTGGGTTATAACAACCTCTCGCTGCAACGGGCAAGGGAACTGAGGGATCATGGAGTAAGCGCGGATTTTATTGCAGATTTACATGCGCTGGGATTCAACAATATTTCTTTGGATCAGGCACAGGAGTTAAGGGATCATGGGGTGGATGCCGCATTCATCGCTGGTTTCAGAGGGATCGGATATAACTCCATCTCCCTGGAAAAAGCGCAGGAGCTGAGGGATCATGGAGTGAACCCTGCTTTTGTTGCCGCATTCATGCAGTTGGGATTTAAAAACATTTCACTGGATCAGGCGCAGGAGCTGAGAGACCATGGTGTTACTCCTGAGTTTATCGCAAAGACCAGAAAAAAACTGGGCGCCGATCTAAGTCTTGATGAATATATTTCGCTGAAAGATCACGGCGGACTGTAAATACATTGCCCGGCCGGGCGCTATTCTACTATTATCATAATGAAATGGCCTTCAGCGGCTTTTTGATCATTGATGAAATGATCCTGAATTTTTATTTCAAAAAAAACTATCATGAGAAAGAAATCTATCATCAGTTTATCCCTTATCGTATTGCTGATTACATTTTCGGGCAAGATCCAATCGCAGCAAAAAAAAGATTCCAGTAAAGATGATGGCGATTGGTACTGGAACGGCAACCGCAATATCCCCGGCACCTGGACTGCCATGATCAAAAAAGAGAAACTTTATATGCAGTTTGCCGGAAGGGACTGGAATACCGGAAGAAAATTCCTGGTCTCCGAGTTCAGCGCACTGCCGATGGAAAAGGACGGACAGTTCAGTCTTACCCGCGAATCCGGCACGCTGTACCGGAGTGTTTCATGGCAATAAAGGATATGGCATGTATCAGTTTGCGGAGAACGAATCCTTTAAAGATTATCTCTCGCAGCAAGGCTTCAGCAAGCTGGATGAAGAGCTGATGCTGCATATTTTCTTCACCGATATTAGCAAAACTTATCTGGAATACCTGAAAGCCAATGGCTACAGCAGCATTTCAAACAGCCAGTTGAGGGATCTTGCTTACCAGGACATCAACCGCAAAGTGCTGGATGAATATTTCGCCCTGTTCAAAAAGGAAAATTACACCGGCGTTTCTCTCGATAAGATAATCGAGTTAAGAGAGCATGGCGTGGATGCGGATTTTATAGAAGGCTTTCATCAGATCGGGTTCAGCGGTTTTTCCCTCGACAGGGCGCAGGAGCTGCGGGATCACGGCGTTGATCCG
>CAYYZJ010000108.1:0-3034 GCA_964475615.1 uncultured Flavitalea sp.
TCTTTCGCCATTTCTATTAGACGGATCTCATAAAAGGATCTTGGAATTCAAAAGCATCATCGTGGAAAAAGACCTCATCGAAACCCAGACCTTTTTCAATGTGATAAAAGAAAAATTGGGCCCGATGATCAGCAATAAAAAAATATTGCATTGGCTGAATCCCGGCGATTATGATAATCAGTATTACAATGAATTCATCCGCACTCACCTGGTTGCTGAATCGGCGAACAAAGCCGGCCGGCCCAAGTTTGTGTACGCTCATTTTTTCATTCCGCATCCTCCCTATCTCAAGGATTCCTCGGGGAATGATGTAAACTTTAAAGAGCTGGCAGAAAAAATGAGGGAAAGGGATGCAGGCTATCTGAACCATCATTACCTGGAATATTTGAAATTTGCCAATGGAATGCTCATCAGTACCGTCGATTCACTCATCAAAAACGACCCCGGCTCAATCATCCTCATTATGAGCGACCATGGATGGCGCGGCGCTGTTTCTGAAGGAAATATCCTTCAGTTCAATATCCAATTTGGCATTCGCACACCAGAGCAGCAGTATTCCAACTGGCCCGATACCGTGGATGCAGTCAATGCATTCCGCTTGCTGCTGAACAATGAATTCGGGCAAAAACTGAACTATCTTCCTTATCAAAAATGGGAATTCAAAATTCCGGATTCCAATCCCTGATTCAGTGCCTTTGCGCCAGTATGGCTTCCGCCAGCACAAGGTCAACAGGAGCAGTGATCTTGATATTATCAGGCTCTCCTTTTACCAGATGCACCTGATGTCCCGAGGCTTCCACAACCGTTGCTTCATCGGTGAACTTTTCCTGATAGGCTGTTTGATAAGCAGGCAGGAGTATCCTGCTTAAAAATGTTTGCGGTGTTTGCACAAACTTTACACGGCCGCGTTCCATGGCGATATTACCTTGGGGCATGAGCAATCGCACACTGTCGCGCGAATCGGTAACCGGGATGGCGGAACCGAACTGCAGCGCTTCTGCATAACAGTGCTGCACCAGGTCTCTGCTGACCAGGCAGCGCACGCCATCATGAACAAAAATGACGGATTCCTCCCCAATGCATTGCAATCCGTTTTTAACCGAATAAAAACGCGTTTCGCCTCCTGCAATTTCGCGCACCCTAAGCGGATCGCTCGATGATTGAATGATGCTTCGGCCTGTTTCAATATGTTCTTCCGGCAACACCAGTACGATTTCCAGATCATTGAATGTGCTAAGGAAAACTTCCAGCGTATGCCATAGCACCGGCTTTCCCTGCAGCAAGAGAAATTGTTTAGGAACAGGGCTTCCCATGCGGGTGCCTGAACCGGCGGCTACTATTACTGCATATTTTTTCATGAGAAGGGCAAAGGTAAAAGGTAAAAGGCGAAAGGCGAGGGGTAAAAGGTAAGAGGCGGAAAGTAAACGGCGGGAGCAGTGTCAAAATCCATTCTCCTTGCACCCTTTACCCCTTACCCTTTACCTTCCACCTTTCCATTAAGCAGCAGCTTGCATTCGCGCAGCAGGCTGGTCTTGTCGATCGCAACAGTGCCTACTTCCTCGCATACAAGTCCGCCGGCAATATTGGCCACTTCGGCCATGAGCTTTACATTGCCTGTAGCGGCATAGATCAGCGAAGCAACTGCGATCACCGTATCCCCGGCTCCCGACACATCGGCAACGGTACGAAGATGAGAGGGAATGATCTCCACCTGCTCTTTGTGCTGGTAAAACACCCCTTTCTCCGAAAGCGTGATAAACGAAATGCGATGGTCGAGCTTTTGGCTGAGCTGCTCATGAATGTCCCTGAGCGTTTTTTCACTGACCTGCTCGATGAGCAGGTTCAATCCTTCTTTCACTTCCTTGAGATTGGGCTTGAAAATATCCGCTCCCCGGTATGAAAAAAAATTTTTTCGCTTAGGGTCTACCGTGGTAAACACATTATGCTGTTTGCAAAGGCTGATCACTTCCCTGATAACGCGGTCGGTCAATACGCCTTTATTATAATCCTCGAAAATGATGACCCTGGGTTTTTCTTTCTCCAGATAATCTTTTACAGCCCCGATAAGCTGATCCTCATCCGGGCGAGAAAGATCCCTTGTCGTTTCGGAATCGAGGCGAAGCATCTGCTGGTTGCGGCTGATGATGCGGGCCTTATTGGTAGTGATGCGGTCATTGCTCTTGAGCAGGTATCCGGTATTGATGCGGTTTTTATTCAGCAATTCTTTCAGCGCAATACCATCGTCGTCATTGCCGATGAGCGCAAAAATACTTACCGGCGCACCCAGCGAAGCGAGGTTTAAGGCCACATTGCCGGCTCCTCCGATACGGTATTCCTTTTTATCCAGGCTCACCACCGGAACGGGAGCCTCAGGAGAAATGCGCTCCACATGCCCCCACCAGTAGGTATCGAGCATCACATCGCCGATCACACCGATTTTAATGGATGAAAAGCTGTTGAAAAGCTCGTCGAAATCAAGGGTAGCCATGCGGTTTCTTTGGATCGCAAGATAGTGCAAGAAGTCTGAAGTCCGAAGCCTGAGGTCGGAAGTATGAAAGGCTTTAACATGACCGTTCAGACATCGGACTTCAGACTTCCGACCTCAGACTTCAGACTTTTGTCATTAACTTTACAACCAAACCCGGAGTTATGAACACAATTCATTGGAAAGGTATTTTTCCCGCCATGCTGACGCCTTTCAGCAAAGATGATACCATCGATTTCGATCTCTTCAAAAAAAACCTGGAAGCACAGTCTGCAGCCGGCGTGGACGGCATTATTTTAGGCGGGTCGCTGGGAGAAGCCAGCAGCCTGAGCAATACCGAAAAAAATGAGCTGGTCATTTTCAGCAGGGAATTGTTGAACGGCAGCATACCGGTAGTAGTGAACATTGCAGAGCAGACCACCAAAGCCGCTGTGAAAGCAGCTCAGGATGCAGCAAAAAACGGGGCCGACGGATTGATGCTGCTGCCTCCGATGCGCTACAATGCCGATGCCCGCGAAACCCTGGAATATTTCAGGGCAGTGGCCGGCA
>CAYYZJ010000109.1:0-2965 GCA_964475615.1 uncultured Flavitalea sp.
GCGTTGAACCTTCCCGGCATGCTTCTGAACAGGGTGTATGGCTTTTCATTCACCTGCATGGCCGTGATCAATGTTTTTTTAGGGGCTTCGCCGAAATTCACCGAATCGGGATTGAAATAAAAATATTTTCCCACTCCTCCATTGTACAAACGCCGGCTGCCTGCATCGTAGTAAAAAAGACCGGTCGGATATGCTACAGGCAGGCCGTCCTTCGCCGAATAATTGATGAACGATTCCGTGCATTCATTGAAGCAGGAAAGCCCGACGTCGGTAACCAGCCATATTCTTTTTTGATTGTCCTCATGAATGCTGTTGATATGGGTATTGTTCAGTCCGTGCTCCTGGTTATACACCACGATCGAATCTTTGGCAGGCATGAATTTGATCAGCCCGCAGCCAATGGAGCCCATCCACAGCACCGAATCGCGATCGCACCATATTCCGTTCAGGTGGCCGATCTGCTTTTGTGTTGCCGAAGGAATGGAAATGCACCGGAAGCGGTTGGACCGGCGATCCCATTTTACCAGGTCGCTGCTTGCATCATTGGTGAACCAGAGATTGCCCGTTGCATCTTCGGCAATATGGATCGGATAGCGGAGCGGATAGGCCTGCGGCGTTTTACCGGGATAATAGGTAAAGCTCCGGTTGCTGCTGTTGAAATAACAAACCCCTTTGCCTTTGCCCAGTCCCATCCACACCAATCCCCTGCTGTCCATAAACTGCGTGGTGATGGAAACGGAATCCAGCGGCGGGGGCTTGCCGGGATAAGCAGGCAGCCGCCCGAATTTTTTTGAGGATAGCTTATACCAGAACATGCCGATCTGCGTTCCCACCCATAATGTATCATCGCTGACCTGGCGCACGTTCCAGATGAAATTTGACCAGATATCGTTTTCCGTTTTCTGAAAACGATACTGCTCCTGCCTGCCCGATGCCAGGTCGATCTTAAAAAACCCGTCTCCATAAACCGCTATCCATAAATTGTTCCTGTATTTGCTGCAGGCGCTGACGGGACACGGGCTTGGCTCTCCCGACCGGTCGTTGATGAGCAGGCCATTGCTGAAATATTGTTTGTAGGCAGCAATTTTCTGCAATCCTTCCTGCGAGGTGGCCAGCCACCAGTTGCCCTGCCCATCGCGCAGCGCACCGACATATTCATGCGCTGCAGACTGCAATGCGTAAGGAGGATGCAATACCGGGCGATGATCCTGCCAGGACACCGGAATAAGCGCATATCCATGGTCGTGAAACAGGAAAAGCAGTCGCGCGGAATCGAGCACGGCAACCTGGTGCGACCAAAGCACATAAGGATAACCGTTATAGGGAAAGCCGCAACTGCCCAGCTTATTCCCCTGCTCGTCGAACAGCCAGAGGCTGTCTTCTTTCGGCGGAATGCAGAGAAAATAACGGCCATACACTTTAAACAGATGCGCTGCCGGAAAATAGGCATCGAATTTTTTTTCCGGGTGCGGCATAGAAGCGGCTTTCAGGAATGCAAACCGATCGCCGGCGCCGGTCAATGTATTGGTTCGATGATGATAGACATGCCATCCGTTATACAGGTAAAGCAGCATATCGCCATCGGAAAGAGGCCAGACCTTTTCGGCAAATCGTATTCTCTCTTTAGCGGCATCCGACTGGGTAAAGGGAGAAGGAATGATCCTGGACAGCCTGAGCGCTGTATCGAAAATATAGATGCCGTTCCTTGCAACAGCCCAGAGGTTGCCGGAAGCATCGGTCTCCAACTGATCGATGATATTGTTGTATTCATCCAGCGCGCTGTTCTGCCTGTAGTAGAAATTCCTGAACATGCCCGTGTTGCCGTCATAAAAACCGATGCCGGCCTGCGTGCCGATGGCCATCCGGTTGCGGGAAAGTTTTTTCAGGCAGTACACACAACTGTGCGGAAGGGAATTGGTTTGGCTGTGATGGAAGAACTGCATGGTTTCGGTGCCGTCGAAGCGGTTGAGGCCGTCGCTGGTGGCAATCCATAGAAAGCCCTCATCGTCCCGGAGGATATCGTTGATCTTATTGCTGCTGAGGCCGCTCTCTGCCGTCAGCTTCTCAATAAAATGCGGGACTTCCTGTGCCCTGGCGGCAATGAAAAAACAGAGTAAACTCAGGCAGATCGTTAACAGACATTTGCCCGGCATGACAGCAGTTATTGGGTGCTTACCAAATATACTGCTTTTCCGGGTTACAGTCTGGAGTTTACAGTTTGGGGTTTTCAGTTTCCGGTTTACAGTGCTGTAATTCGAGTTCACTCATCGATTCCGAACATCTGAACTGTAAACTGTAAACTCCAAACTGTAAACTGCAAACCATAAACTGTAAACTAATTCTTTAGCGAAGCTATATCTATCACAAAACGATACTTCACATCGCTTTTCAGCACGCGTTCATAGGCTTCATTGATATAGGGTATATCGATCACTTCCACATCGGAAACGATATTCTTTTCTGCACAGTAATCGAGCATCTCCTGGGTTTCAGCAATGCCGCCGATCAGCGAGCCGACTATCTTTCTTCTTTTCGCGATCAGGTTATAGGCAGGAACCGCAGAGGGAGCAGGCGGCACGCCCACCACGATCATGGTGCCGTTGGTATTGAGGAGATTGAGATAGGTACTGTAGTCGTGCGGGGCGGAAACGGTATTGAGGATATAATCGAAATGATTGGCCAGCTTATTCATCTGGTCGGCATCCGAAGTGAGCACAAAATGATGGGCTCCGAGTTTTTTTGCATCCGCCTCTTTCGATTTGGAGCCGCTGAGCATGGTCACTTCAGCGCCGAATGAATTGGCGAATTTCACGGCCATGTGCCCGAGGCCGCCGAGGCCAAGCACAGCTACTTTATGTCCCTTGTCCACGCCGGTATAACGCAGTGGCGAGTAAGTGGTGATGCCTGCGCAAAGCAGCGGGGCCACTGCATGCAGGGCCAGCTTGCCGGAAACACGGAGCACATA
>CAYYZJ010000110.1:0-2634 GCA_964475615.1 uncultured Flavitalea sp.
CATTATCTTATCGCCCATCCTGCTCCTGCTGAAATGGACCGACCAGAAACAAACGGCAGCCATCAGCGCCCTGTTTATTTTTGTCAATTCGCTGGCCGGACTGGCAGGCCAGCTTACCAAAGGCATCCATTTCAGCAACGATATGTATGCTTATGTGGCCGTTGCCTTTGCCGGCGGATTCTGCGGCGCCTATTTCGGCGCCCTGCGGTTCAAGCAGGTGATCCTGAAAAACATACTGGCCCTGGTTCTGATGCTGGCGGCATATAAGCTTTTATTCACGGGAGCATGATCTATCTTTGCAGAAAGAACAGGATAGATGCAGGTCAATATCATTTTCTTTGGATACATGAGCGAGATGACAGGCAGCAGCCGGATCTCCGTTGCCGACGTAGAGGATACCGACGGGCTGGTGAAGCGTTTGCATGATCTGTATCCTGCCATTAAAAATGCGAAATATCTTATTGCAGTCGATAAGCAGGTGATTACAGAAAATACTTTGCTGAAAGACGATCATACCGTAGCACTTTTACCTCCGTATGCAGGAGGATAATTTAATATCGATACCGATGGCCGAGCGAAAGCCGAAAAATATTTTTGTCCAGGGCCCGATCAGTACGGAGTTCATTGCGAACAGCATTCAAAAGCATTCCGGCAAAACCGGCATCGGAGCGCACAGCATTTTTCTCGGGCAGGTTCGCAGCGATATCATCGGCGATAAAAAAGTAGCCGCCATAGAATACAGCACTTATGAAGAGATGGCGCTCGAAAAAATGCATGCCATCCGGGAAGATATTTTTTCCAGATACGATCTGCATTGCATGCATGTATATCACAGCACAGGAAGAGTGGCTGCCGGCGAAATCTCTTTATTCGTATTCACCTCCTCCGAACACCGCCGGGTTGCCATAAAAGCCTGTGAAGAAATAGTAGAGCGGCTGAAAGCGGAATTGCCCGTATGGGGAAAGGAAATATTTGAAGACGAAACCTATCAATGGAAGGAAAATAAATAGTATGGTGAGCATTACCCATAAAACAAGCAGCCTGCGTAAAGCCGTTGCAGAAGCGGTGCTGAAAGTATCCCGTACTGAAACGATCGATGCCGTGCGGAATAAAAAAGTTCCCAAAGGAGATGTATATGAATTTTCCAGGGCCGCGGCACTGCTGGCCATCAAAAAGACCAGCGATGTTATACCCGATTGCCATCCATTGCCTGTGGAATATGCCGCCATTACACATTCGATAGACGGATTGCAGATCATCATTCAGGTTGAAGTGCACACCATTTACAAGACCGGTGTTGAAGTGGAAGCCATGCATGGCGCGGCCATTGCGGCGCTCACCATCTACGATATGCTCAAGCCGATCGACAAGGAGATCGAGATCGGCAATATCCGGCTGCTGAGCAAAAAAGGAGGCAAATCGGAATATGCCGAAAAGATCGATCCCAGCCTCCGTTGCGCAGTGATCGTTTGCTCCGACAGCGTTGCAGCAGGCGCCAAACAGGATACCGCGGGCAAAGCCGTTATGCAAAAGCTGGAAAAATCAGGGCTGACTGTTTCTTCATACATCATCATCCCTGACGAGCCCGCCGTGATACAAGACCAGGCCAGGCAACTCAGTGAAGAAGGATACCAGCTTGTGCTGTTCACCGGCGGCACGGGCCTTTCATCGAGGGACAATACGCCGGATTCCATTGCTCCTCTTTTGGATCGCAGCATACCCGGCATCATGGAGGCGGCGCGCAGTTACGGGCAGCAGCGCACGCCTTATGCCATGCTTTCGCGCGGAGTGGCCGGTTTTATCAGGAATACGCTCGTGATCACACTGCCAGGCTCCGCCAAAGGCGCTGAAGAAACGATGGATGCGATCTTCCCTTATGCGCTGCATATCTTCCGCGTGGCTGCGGGAATGCGGCATGACGAATAAAAGATCAAATCAATAGCCCTGGTTTTGTTTCAGGTTAGGATTTAATCCCAGTTCTTTTTGCGGGATGGGGAAGTATTCATTTTTATTGGCTGTGAATACCGCTCCCTTCAAATGATCGATCCGCGTTTGCTCAACCTGCAGATAATCCTGAAGCGTATTGGCGGCTATTCCCCAACGCACTAAATTAAAGAACCGCTTTCCTTCCATGGCCAGTTCCAGCCTTGTTTCAAATCTTACTGCATTGCGGGCAAAGTCCTGGTCTGCCCAGGGATCATTATAGGTGTCTATATAATAATTGGCAGAAGGATACCCTGTGGAATAATCAATGGCGACCTGGCAACCGTCCCTGGCCCTTGCCCTCACCCTGTTCACGAGGGCCCTGGCATTTTCAAGACTGCCTATTTCCACTTCGCATTCTGCAGCCCAGAGCAGTACCTCTGCAAAACGAATAATGCTGTAATTCACCGAGCTGCCGGCCCCGCCTGCAGCATAGAAATTATTTCCGCCGATGCCATAGTCCTGGCTCGCCATATACACATTTTTCATGGGCAGATAAGGGCCGCCGATGGCCATGCCCGATGAGCCGCCATCCCAGTCCTGCCCGGGATCGATGCCCCAGTCGAGATAAGGAACGCCCCTTCTGCCAACAGTCCAGTCCAGGCGGGGATCAACGGATCCCTGGTAAGGAATGAAATAGTCGTAAGATGC
>CAYYZJ010000111.1:0-2174 GCA_964475615.1 uncultured Flavitalea sp.
CGCCATCCGGTTTGCCAGATCTGCTGCAGGGAAGCATCGCTGCTGGTAAAGCCTGCGCGCTCGGTGAATGGATAACCGGTGAATATATTGTAGCAGTCGGTCAGGGTCAGCGGTTCGTCCCGGGTGCTGATGTCGATCTGCATGTAACGGAAAGTGCGGACATGCAATGGAGCGTAAATAAAATTCTGCTGACCGCCCGCCAGCAGCAGGTCGCTGATGCCGGCAATATGCTTGCCCGTTATGATATTGCGGTTGCCTTTATTCCCTGCTTGATCGACCAATGCCTCTGCATAGGTAAGCAGTATCGACGCCTGCCCGCCGCCGCTGAGCTGCAGCACGGGATAGGCATTGGTATGCACGCCCTGGTCGAGGAGCAGGGAAACCGTTGTATGCGCAGGGATCTGCACGGGTGCATGCCCGCTCAAAAACAGGGAATCGACGGCCATGGTGCTGCGGCCGATGCGGGCAAAGCGCTGTGGCTTTTCTTCCATCGGCGGAATGCTGCGGGGAACCAGCATCCAGTTGCCGTCGGTGCCATAGGTTCTGGCCTTGGGTGGATACCATAGTACAGCGGCTGCAGACCAACGGCTATCATCATACGAAGCGGTCTCGAACTGCCATGGATATGCACCGGCATCGAGCTGCTCGCCTTCCGTGGTTACCACATATCCATGCACTTTATCGCGCGCAATGGGGTGCGGCTGGTAGGCGCTGTCGGCCATCACTTTCCAGGATGCATTGGTATTGACCGGTTTCTCCGCATCATCATCGCCCTGCACAATAAATGCAGTCTGGTAGCTGATCTGCGCATAGGCGCGATAAACGCCGAAATTCCATACCGTGGCCGCCAGTATATTTTCGCCGGACTGGAGATAAGGAGCAATATCTACCGTTTCAAAATTCCAGTTGGCCAGATCGCTCCTGGCGGGGCCGGTGGAAACCGATTGACCATTCACAAAAAGGCGATAGCGGTTATCGGCAGAAACATGAATGATGAACTTCCCGGGCTTTGCCGCCAGTGAAAAATGTTTCCTGAAATGAAAGACGCCGAATCCGTTGCCTGCATCGCCGGGATAAGCGATCCAGCGGGCATCCCAGCCGCCGTGCAGCCATCCCGGGTTGATGGTATCCGGTTGTGCATGTACGGTAGTAACGAAAAGAAGACAAAACAGGAGCTGATTTACTTTCATGGCAATCGCTTTGAGCAGGGAAAATAAAATAAAAAAGTGAAGCTACTGTGCTTCACTTTGCTGGTTATTGCAGTTTGTTTTTACCATTTCGCTTCCCATCCCGGCCGGTAATCGCGCTTTACGAACTGGTTAGCCTCGTCGAAATTCGTGATCTTCATGTTCTGCGCGTCCCAGAGCAGCTTCTTTCTGCCGGGGAAGCTTTTGCCGTCGGCGCTTTTGACATTCCAGCTTCGCAGGGCGAGGTTGCCCATGAGGATGGTTTCCGTAAGCGGGCCAGCATATTCAAACGGAGAGCTCACTTCATTTTTGCCATAACCGGCAAGGCAGGCGTTCACCCATTGAATATAATGTCCTTCGGGAACACGCGGCAGGGTCTTTGGAATATTCAGCTCTGCTGTTTTGGCTGTTGGCAATAATGTTGGATTGCTGCCATAGGTTCCGCACATGATCTTTCCTTTGGTTCCGGTAATGAGCACGCCTCCGCCTTCGCGGTCGCCGAAGAGTTCATCGGGGCCAAGCTCATCGGGGCGTTCGGGCCTGATGCCGCCATCCATCCAATACATTTTTACATCCGGCTTTCCGTTCTTGCCGGGGAATCTCAGTTTGATGGAAGAAGCAGCGGGACAGCTTTCGGGATAATAAACCGGCGTCCACATGGTTTCATAAATGGAAACCTGGCTGCATTCCACTTCGCTGGGATAGCCCAGTCCAACGGTCTTGAATGCCGGGTCGATGAGATGGCAGCCCATATCGCCCAGCGCGCCGGTGCCGAATGCCCAGAACCCGCGCCAACTGAAGGGAACATATTCCTTATGATATTCCTGCATGGCTGCGGGGCCGAGCCAGAGGTTCCAGTCGAGCTCCGGAGGGATTTCATCTTTGGTTTTCGGCGTGCCCATTCCCTGCGGCCATACGGGACGGTTAGTCCATACATGAATGGTCAATGCATCGCCGATAACGCCGGCATTGTACCATTCCTGCATC
>CAYYZJ010000112.1:0-3812 GCA_964475615.1 uncultured Flavitalea sp.
ACCCTGCTCGGCGCCGATGACAAGGCCGGCATAGCGGTGATCATGGACATGGCCCATTTCCTGCAGCATCATCCTGAAATCAAACACGGCGCAATAAAAATTTTATTCACTCCCGATGAAGAGATCGGCAGGGGAGTGGACAAGGTAGATCTCCTCAAGCTCGGCGCCGATTTCGGTTATACATTGGATGCAGGCGAGCTGGGCGCTTATGAGGATGAAACTTTTTCAGCCGATGCCGTAACCATCACTTTTTACGGCGTTTCCGCGCATCCCGGCCATGCGAAGGACAAGCTGGTGAATGCAATCAAGGTATCATCCGCATTCATCGATTCGCTGCCCAAAGATGAGCTCTCCCCCGAATCCACGGAAGGCCGTTATGGGTTCGTGCATCCGGTATTGATGGAAGGGATCGCTGAAAAAGTAACGCTGCAGTTCATCATCCGCGATTTCATTACCCATAAGCTGGCTGCTTATGAAGATTATCTCAAGCGTAAAGTGAATGAAGCCCTTGCCCGCTTTCCCGGCGCCCGCGCACATTTTGCGGTAAAGGAACAATACCGGAATATGAAAGAAGTGCTCGATCTTTATCCGCAGGTTTCTGCCAATGCTATTGCGGCTATTGAAAGGGCAGGCATTAAACCAAAGCTTTCCAGCGCAAGGGGAGGAACCGACGGGTCGCGCCTGTCATTCATGGGACTGCCATGCCCCAATCTTTTTACAGGCGAAATGGCCTTTCACGGAAAGCATGAATACGTAAGCATACAGGACATGCAGAAAAGCGTTGAAACGATCGTTCACCTGGCCACGATCTGGGAAGAGAACAGTTTATAGTTTCCGGTTTGTAGTTTACAGTTTATAGTCCAGGTATTTGAAGTGCATAACGAAACTCCGATATGCTGAACTGTAAACTATAAACTGCAAACTGTAAACTATAAATCCTTTTTGGCAACGATCGAAGTAATGATCTTTTCCGCGTGCACCCTGGAGTTCTCGATGAACCAGACATGGGTGTCCATTCCGCCGCAAACCACTCCGGCCAGGTAAATATTCTTCATATTCGTTTCCATGGTTTCCGGATTGTAGGCAGGATATTTTTTTTCATCGTCCGACAAGCTGATGCCGGCTTTCTTCAGAAAATCGAAATTGGGCTGATAGCCTGTCATGGCCAGCACATAATCATTGGCGATCCTAACCACGCCGTTGGGCGTTTCAATATCTACCTCATTCTCGCGTATCGCTTTCATCATCGAATGCGTATATGCCTTGATGCTGCCTTCCCTGATCCGGTTCTCTATATCGGGCTTCACCCAGTATTTTACCCTCGATCCGATGCCATCTCCTTTAATGACCATCGTTACTTCCGCTCCCTTGCGAAAGGTTTCCAGCGCCGCATCCACTGCCGAATTGTTGGCGCCTACTACCACCACTTTATGCATGGCATAAAAATGCGGGTCTTTATAATAATGCCTCACTTTGGGCAGTTCTTCTCCCGGAACATTCATCAGCACCGGCAAGTCGTAGAAGCCGGTGGCAATGATGATGTGCTGCGCTGGATAATCCCCTTTGATGCTGGTTACTTTATAATGACCGTTCTGCGGAGCGATTGCTTTCACTTCTTCTTCCAGATGAATAGCCAGTTGATTGGATACCGCTATGCGGCGATAATATTCCAATGCTTCGGGCCTGGTGGGCTTGGGCGTATTGCTTACAAAAGGAACTCCACCGATCTCGAGCCTTTCGGAAGTGGAAAAGAAAGTCATGTTGGAAGGATAATTGTACAGCGAATTGACCAGGCATCCTTTTTCAAGGATCAGGTAGCTCAATCCTTTTTTCTTTGCTTCCAGTCCGCAGGCAAGCCCGATGGGGCCTCCTCCTACAATGATGATATCATACCGGGTGTTCATATTTTTTCGTGGTGTGCAAAATTAGTACATTCATTCCCAAATCCCCTTTTATGGAATGGTTATATGCTTATTGGTGGATCATTGTGCTGGTCATTTTCATTTTCAGCGGACTGGTCACTGTTAATCAGGGTTATATCAATGTGATCACGATGTTCGGCAAATACCGGCGCGTGCTGAGCCCGGGCCTCAACTTCAAGGTCCCTTTGCTGGAGCAGGTGTATAAAAAGATCAGCATCCAGAACCGTTCCGTTGAGCTCGAATTCCAGGCCGTGACTGCCGACCAGGCCAATGTATATTTCAAAAGCATGTTGCTTTATGCCGTTCAGAATTCGGATGAGGAGACCATTAAAAAAGTAGCTTTCAAATTCATCAGCGAGCGCGACCTGATGCAGGCTCTCACCCGCACCATCGAAGGCAGCATCCGTTCTTTTGTGGCTACCAAAAAACAGGCGGAGATACTGGGCCTGCGCAGGGAGATCGTTGAATTCGTAAAAGAGCAGATCGATCATTCGCTCGAAGACTGGGGCTATCATCTGCTCGACCTGCAGATCAATGATATTACTTTCGACAAAGCCATCATCGATTCCATGAGCCGGGTTGTCGCCAGCAATAACCTGCGGGCTGCTGCAGAGAACGAAGGCCAGGCATTGCTGATCACCAAAACAAAAGCTGCGGAAGCAGAAGGCAATGCCATCAAGATTTCGGCCGAAGCTGAAAAAGAAGCGGCCAGGTTGCGTGGACAGGGCGTGGCCCTGTTCCGCGAAGAAGTGGCCAGGGGCATGACCGAAGCCGCAGAGCAGATGAAGCGCGCCAACCTCGATACCAATGTAATCCTCTTCAGCATGTGGACGGAAGCCATCAAGAATTTTGCAGAAGCAGGAAAAGGCAATGTGATCTTCCTGGACGGCAGCGCCCAGGGCATGGAGGCCACGATGAAGCAGATACAGGCGCTGATGATGAAGCAGAAGCCGGAGGCATGAGGTCTGAGGTCGGAAGTCGAAGGTCTGATGAAGTCGGGAAAAAAATCAGACTTCGGACTTCAGACCTCATTTTAGCATTTTGTTAAAAAATACATCAAACATAAGTTCGTTATACGGCTATATCTTTATTTTTACCTTTAAATACTTCAACTGAATGAATCTTTTTTTCCTGCAGGTGATCATTGATTCTACGAAAATTAAAGACAGTCTTGCCCGCGCAGCCATGCTGACGGCTCAGCAGAAAGAAAACTTATGGGATATTCTGCAAAAAGGCGGCCCGCTGATGATACCGCTGGGCATTTTGCTCGTGCTGGCGATCTTTTTTTTCATTGAACGGCTGATGGCCATCCGCAAGGCATCCAAAGTGGATGAGAATTTCATGAACATCATCCGCGATCATATCGTTACCGGAAATGTTACTGCTGCCAGGAGCCTGGCCAAGAATACCAATAATGCTGTTGCGCAGATCATAGACAAGGGCATTCAGCGCATCGGCAAGCCCATCGATGCTATTGAACGGAGCATGGAAAATGTAGGAAAGCTGGAGCTGTACAAAATGGAGAAGAATGTTTCCATCCTTTCGGTGATCGGTTATATAGCCCCGTTATTCGGGTTCCTCGGCACCATTATCGGTATGTTCCAGTTGTTCTATGCGCTGGCTTCTACCAATGATTACAGTCTTGCTACTATTACCGGGGGCATCTATGTAAAGATGATCTCATCGGCCTCGGGCCTGATCATCGGTATCATTGCCTATGTGGGCTATCGTTATCTCAATTCGCAGATCGATAAAACGACCAATAAGATGGAAGTTGCCAGCGCAGAGTTCATCGATATTTTGCAGGAACCGACGCGGTGAGCATGAAGTCTGAAGTATGAGCTATGGAATTGGAACCAAATCTTAAATATTAAATCTTAAATCTTCAAT
>CAYYZJ010000113.1:0-3346 GCA_964475615.1 uncultured Flavitalea sp.
CCCAAGTCTTTCTTATCTTCACTGAATACTGCCATGCCGAATTTTTATATCGACCCGGATATTTCCAAAGCCAAAACGCTGAGCACGGATTTTTATACCAACGCTGCGCTGCTGGAACAAAGCAAGGAAACCATCTTTGCCTCTTCCTGGCAGTTCATCGGCAGCGAAGAGCAGGTAAAAGAACCGGGCGATGTATATCCGGTTACCTTGCTCGATGGCTTTTTATCAGAGCCCCTGCTGCTTACGCGCGACAAGAATAATGCAGTTCACCTGCTTTCCAATGTATGCACCCATCGCGGCAATATCATTGCCGGCCAGCCCTGCACGCTCGGCAACCTGCGCTGCCGCTATCATGGCCGGCTGTTCCGGCTCGATGGGCGGTTCCTTTCCATGCCTGAGTTTAAGGAAGTGAAAGATTTTCCTGCTGCAAGCGACGATCTGAAACAACTGCGGTTGTTCAAATGGGGCAAATGGCTGTTCAGCTCGCTTAACGATGAACTGCCTCCCGGTCTTTTTTTTGAAGAGATGACCGGCAGACTGCACTGGCTGCCGGTGGATGATTTTGTATTCCGGCCCGAGCGCTCCGTCGATTTCCTGGTCAAAGCGCACTGGGCTTTGTATTGTGAAAATTATCTCGAAGGATTTCATATTCCTTTTGTACATGCGGGACTGAATGCCGTGATCGATTTCGGCAACTATACCACCGAGCTCTTCCGTTATTCCAATCTTCAACTCGGCATTGCCAAAGACGATGAGGATTGTTTTGACCTTCCGCCGGATTCGCCGGATTACGGAAAGAAAGTTGCCGCCTATTATTTTTTTGTATTTCCCAATATGATGTTCAATTTCTATCCCTGGGGATTGTCATTGAATATCGTGAAGCCCATCGGCGCCTGCGAAACGAAAGTTTCTTTTCTCACCTATATCTGGAATGAAGGCAAATACAATACCGGCGCAGGCTCGTCGCTGGATATAGTGGAGAAAGAAGATGAAGAAATAGTGGAGCATGTACAGAAAGGGATCAGTTCACGCTTTTATGAGCATGGAAGATATTCGGTAACCCGCGAACAGGGAACGCATCATTTTCACAGGATGATTGCGGAAAGAATGGCTATCACTAAACCATAGCATGGCCCAACTCAAAAAAAACATCGGCCTCTGGTCAGCCACCGCCATCGTCATCGGCAGCGTGATCGGCTCCGGCATTTTCATGAAACCGGCTACCATGGCGGCGCAACTGGGATCTCCGCCCCTGCTGATTGCAGTGTGGATCGTTGCCGGTATTGTTTCCCTGTTTGGCGGGATGGTCTTTGCCGAGCTGGGCGCCATGTTCCCTGAAACCGGCGGACAATATGTTTACCTGCAGAGGATGTACGGCGATTTTATTGCTTTCCTCTATGGCTGGTCGAGCATTGCCGTGATCAATACAGCCGCTATTGCGGCCATTGCTTTTGTGTGTGCGGATTATGCCGATTATTTTTTGCACCTGCCGCGGTTGAACCCTGCTGCCGAGCAATCCATCAAACTGCATATTCCATTTGTGGCGGATATTTTTCCCTTGCAGAACATAGGCGTGAAACTGCTGGCCATCGCCATTATCGCGGCGCTTGGCCTGGTGAATTATGTGAGCGTGCGCTACGGCAATGCCATCCAGTTCATTGCCACCCTGATCAAAACAGCAGTGATTGCGATACTTATATTCGGGATACTGTTTTCCGGTTCCGGATCAGCCAGCCATTTTTTTACCGATGCAAAAGCATTCCATTTATCGGGCTGGCCCTTGTTTACCGCTTTCATGGCAGCCACTACAGGGGCTTTTGCATCTTACGACGGATGGGTGAATGTGAATATGGTAGCGGGCGAAATCCGCAATCCTGAAAAAAACATCAGCAAAAGCCTTGTTTATGGATTATTTACCTGTATCCTCATTTATGTGCTCATCAATTGCGCATATCTGTATGCGTTACCGGTAGATGCCATGGCTGCCTCTTCTTTTGTTGCTTCGGATGCAGCGGAAAAAATACTGGGTGCAGCGGCAGGAGCCGTCGTTGCCGCACTCATCGTGCTTTCCACATTCGGCGCCACCAATGTGAACCTGCTCACCAATGCCCGCGTGGTCTTTGCCATGGGTGAGGACAAGACCTTTTTTTCCTGGTCGGCCAAAGTGCATCCGCGCTTTCGCACACCGGGCAATTCGGTTATTCTGATTGCAGTATGGAGCATTCTTTTCGTGATCAGCGGCTCCTTCGATATACTGGCCGATATGTTCATTTTCATGTCGTGGGTGTTTTATGCCCTTACGGTTGCGGGCATATTCATACTCCGGAAAAAAATGCCTGATGCAGCGCGTCCTTATGCAGTAAGGCCTTATCCGCTGATCCCGGTTATCTTTATCCTGTTCACGCTTTTTTATCTGGGATCAACGCTGTACAGCGATATTGCCAGTTACAACAGCGGCAGGGCGCCGATCATCAATTCGGTATTCGGATTGCTGCTGACGCTGGCCGGCATTCCGTTGTACTGGTATTTGAAGAAAAGGGAAAAGAGAATAGGGATTCCTACTCGCCAAACTAATTCATAATTTCATGTTATGCTTTTTTTACGTTATTGCCGGTTCATTTTTTTGCTGTTGCTGCCTCATCTTGTTTTTTCGCAAAACAGCGGCCCGGACAGTTTCTACCTGTTCAAACCCGACTGCGTGTTCGACGGAGAACAGGTGCATGAAGGCTGGCAGGTATTGGTGCATCAGCAGTTCATCGAAGCAGTGGGAAGGCCCGATTCCATGCGGGTTCCGGCCAATACCAGAACGATCGCGCTTCCGGGAGCAACGCTGTTGCCCGGACTGATCGAAGGCCACAGCCATCTCTTTCTTCATCCTTACAATGAAACATCCTGGGACGACCAGGTATTGAAGGAATCCAGGGCCGAGCGGCTGGCGCGGGCAACTATACATGCCCGTAATACCCTGATGGCCGGCTTTACAACAGTCAGGGACCTGGGCACTGAAGGCGCCATGTATGACGATGCGGGATTAAAACAAGCCATTGAAAAAGGCATCGTTCCCGGCCCCCGGATGATCGTGGCCACCCGCGCCATTGTAGCCACCGGCAGCTATGGCCCCAGGCTGAGCAATGACCTGGAGCAGGTGCGCGGCGCAGCAGAGGCCGACGGCATCGATGCGCTCATCCGTGAAGTGCGCACCCAGATCGGGAGGGGCGCCGATGTGATCAAGGTATCTGCCGATTACCGCTGGGGCCCGTGCTAGGAAGCAGAACCTACTTTTCTACTCGAGGAGCTGAAAAAAGCTGTGGAAGTGGCTTCCAGCAGCGGAAGACCGGTAGCTGCG
>CAYYZJ010000114.1:0-3009 GCA_964475615.1 uncultured Flavitalea sp.
CTTTGTGCTGCAGCCGCTCAAGACCGGCAAGTTCACGATTCCCGGGGCAACGGCCACCATCAATGGCAAGGCCATGCATTCCAACCCGGTCACCATTGAAGTGAGCCCGGGTAACTCTCCCAATAATAACAGTAATCCCAATACCACACCATTGCCTCAGCCCAACTGGCCGGGCGAGCCGGCAACGGTTGACCGGGAATATATCCTGAAGCCCGGTGAAAGCGTGGCGGAAAAGATCCGCAAAAATTTATTCGTGAAGGTGCAGGTAAGCAAGACCAGTTGTTATGTGGGAGAACCGATCGTAGCCACCTACAAATTATATTCTCGGCTGCGTTCCGAATCGAGGGTCACCAAACATCCTTCCCTGAATGGTTTCAGCGTGTATGACATGATCGATCCGGGAACGGATGCTTCTTCCGTGGAAACCGTGAACGGAAAACCATTTACGGTGCACATTATCCGCAAGGCGCAGCTCATTCCGCTTCAGCCCGGCACCATCGACCTGGATGGAGTGGAAGTAGAGAATACCGTTCATTTTCTCAAGAATGCCAGCAAGGCCCGTCACGGCAACAGCCTGCTCGACGAGCTGTTCGACCAGTTTATAGACGATGAAATGCAGGGCACTCCGGTAGAGCAGCAGGTAACCCTGAACAGCAAGCCTGTTGCCATCGATGTAAAGCCTTTGCCGGAAGCCAATAAGCCTGCCGACTTCAACGGCGCCGTCGGGCATTTCGATATTGAGGCAAGCCTGGATAACAAGCGCCTGGCTGCCGATGATGCCGGCGTGCTGAAACTAACGGTTAAGGGTAGCGGCAATTTGCCGGTGGTGAATGCTCCGTCGGTAAAATGGCCTTCGGGCATTGAAAGCTTCGACGCTTCCGTAAAAGAGAATATCGATAAAACCACGGCCCCGCTGAGCGGGTCAAAGACCTTTGAATATTCCTTCATCCCCAAGCAGGCAGGCAAGTACAGCATCCCTGCCATCAGCTTCTCTTATTTCGATCCTGCCAGCGCATCATATAAAACCGTGGAGAGCCGGCCATTCGATCTGTCTGTTGACAATTCAAAAAAGAAAAAGCCATCTCCGCCTGCAACATTCGCTATAGCAAAAGATAACGGGAGCAGCATACTGCATTTTCTCCAGGATCATCTCGAATGGTTCTTTGCCATACTCATCCTTGCAGGACTGGCCGTTTATTTATGGATGCAAAACCTGCGCTTAAAGAAAACCGGCAAGCCGGACCCGCAGCCTGCTGCTGTTGCTGCGGCGCCTGTGAAAAAAGAGCCCGAGCCGCAAGCTCCGCCGGATCCATTGATGCCGGCAAAAGAAAGGCTGGCCAATGGCGATTACAGCGCTTTCTATACTTCGCTGAACAGGGCCATCTGGAAAACGGCAGCCGACAGCCTGAACCTCAAAGGAAGTGAAATGAACAAATATCATCTCGGCGCAAAGCTGGCGGCAAAAGGATGGAGCCAGGAGGATGTGCAGGAGCTCGACAATATACTCAATGAATGCGAGATGAAACTATATACGCCCGACTACAGCCAAACGGATATGCAGCGGATACTGGAACATGCGGAAAAGGTAATCGCCAGGATAAATGGGATATAAATAAATTGAGTGTTGAATATTGAGTGTTGAATATTGAGTGTTACAGATGTTGAACATTCAACACTCAATATTCAACACTCAACACTCAAGTATGAATCATATCAATTACTCCGTATACTTATATCCTACTCCTCTCACCGAATGAAAATATTTTGGGTTGCGGCTGTCTTCTTCAAAATATTTCCTGAAATTAAGAATGAAATTGTCGATGGTGCGGGTGGTGGGATAAACATTATATCCCCAAACCGTTTGCAATATTTTTTCCCTGGGCACCACTTCATTTTTGTTTTCGATAAGCAGCTTGAGCAGCATGGTTTCCTTTTTGCTCAACTGGATGCGCTCATTGCTTTTGCTGATGGCTTCCTGCGCCTTGAAGTCGATGGTGTTTTTTCCGAAAGAATAGGTATCGCCCACGCTGCTCCTGTCCTGCAGCCGTTCGTGCTTTTCGATCAGCTTCTGCACCCGCAGCAACAATTCTTCCAGGTTAAACGGTTTGGTAAGATAATCATCGGCGCCTTTTTTCAATCCCAGTATACGGTCGGCGCTCGTGTTCCTGGCGCTGAGGATGAGTATGGGCACATTGTTGTTTTGCACCCTGATGGTCTCCGTGATGCTGATGCCGTCGATGCCGGGCAGCATGACGTCGAGGATGATGAGATCGAAATATTCCTGCTGGATGGCTTTCAGCGCCTGGCTTCCGTCGAAGGCAGAGCTTACTTCATAATTGTCCAGTTCCAGGTTCAGTTTAAGCGCTTCATGCAGGTTCTCTTCATCTTCAACCAGCAGGATCGATTTTTTGGATTCACTCATGTCATTTAAAAACTCACCGCAAAAATACTTCCTGTAGGAGAATTATCCGAAACCGTGACCGCAGCTTTATGGTCTTCGGCTATTTTTTTAACAATATATAATCCCAGCCCCGTTCCTTTGGTGGTTCTTGTTTCTTCATTGCCGATGCGGTAGAATTTCCGGAATATTCTCTTTTTCTCATTTGCCGGAATACCCTGGCCCTGGTCTTTAACCATCAGCAGCGGGCGGCCGCTTTCTCTTTTCAGCTCAACGGTGATGGCAGCATCCCTGGGCGAATACTTCAGGGCATTTTCAATGAGGTTGTTGATGAGCACCTGCAGCAGTAAAGTATCTCCATTGATCACCAGGTCGGGTTCGATATTGATTTGCCAGTTCCGGTCGGGATAACGGTTCTTGAATTCATTTGCTGCATTGGCGGTGAGTGAAGAAAGATCGAGCTCATCTTTCGACAACTGATAGCTGCCGCCTTCGAGCTGGGCCGAAACCAGGATATTATTGGCCAGTGCGCCCAGCCTGTCGGTTTCCTGCAGGGCCGTTTGAATCAGCTTTTGCTGCCTGGCCTCATCGAGCTTGTATCTTTGCAGGGT
>CAYYZJ010000115.1:0-2676 GCA_964475615.1 uncultured Flavitalea sp.
AAGCCCTATGATATTGATGGCCGTATAAAACTTGTTCTTAACGAGGTTGCGCCAGGCGGTCTTGAAATAGTTTCTGAACATGGGGATTTAATATTTAATATTTCAGCACAGGGTAAAAAAATATTAAATCTTAAATATTAAATATTCAATACTCAAGATTTCTTTCATTGGCAAGTTGTCATTTCCTTATACCAGCAGGTTCTCCGTAACGGCCTGTCCGTCGAGCATGCGGATGATCCGGTGGCTGTAGCGGGCATCGTGTTCGGAGTGGGTTACCATGATGATGGTTGTGCCCTGTTCGTTGAGATCGGTGAGCAGGGTCATCACTTCATTCCCGTTGGAAGAATCGAGATTACCGGTAGGCTCGTCGGCCAGGATCAGCTTGGGCCTGTTCACCACGGCGCGGGCAACGGCCACGCGCTGCTGCTGACCGCCGGAAAGCTGTTGCGGATAGTGGTTGCGGCGATGCATGATCTGCATTTTATCGAGCACTTCCTCCACTCTTCTTTTTCTTTCCTCGCCTTTTACGCCCAGGTAGATCAGGGGCAGCTCCACGTTCTCGAAAACCGTCAGCTCGTCGATGAGGTTGAAGCTCTGGAAAACGAACCCGATATTGCGCTTGCGCAGGTCGGCCCTTTTGCGCTCATTGAAATGGGCCACTTCGATATTATTGAATAAAAAACTGCCAGCATCGGGATCATCGAGTAACCCAAGTATGTTCAGCAAAGTGGATTTGCCACAGCCGGAAGGTCCCATCACGGCCACGAATTCGCCTTCTTTTACCTCAAAAGAAAGCTTGTTCAGAGCGATGGTTTCCACTTCTTCGGTTCTGTAGATTTTCTCGAGGTTGGTAATCTTGATCATTTATTTTTTTATTTAGTGGTGAATGTTTATATGATTGCCCGATGCCGCTCATATTTTGAGTGTGCAAAAATGCGTGATGGGCGACAGCTCGGTTGCTTCCGGCTCTTCCTGCTTTTCGGCCTTGCGAACCTGTTTCGATTTTTCTTTTCCGGTACTGTCAATTTTGACAATTCCCGAATAGGTTCCCGGCAGCGCCGTTACGCTCAGGCAGAGCAGGAAGATGGTGTTGTAAAGCAGTTTTATTTTCATAACATTGGTTTTAAACCCTGACGGGGTTAAGGTGGATGGTTTGATTGATTATTTCTTCAATACCAGCTCCTGCATATTCCCATAATTCTCATAGCTGCTGGTAACCACTTTATCGCCGGGCTTCAATCCATCGAGCACTTCATAGTAATCGGTATTCTGGTTGCCGAGCTGGATATTTACTTTATAGGCTGTTTTGCCGTCTTCACTTACCTTGAATATCCAGTTGCCTCCGGTCTGCTGCCAAAAGCCTCCTCTCGGAACCAGCACGGCCTGCCTTTCATCGCTCAGGGCCAGCAGCACCTGCAGGGTCTGTCCGCGGCGGATGCCCTTGGGCACTCTTCCCACAAATTCCATATCCACCTGAAAGCGGCCGTTCGTTACCTGCGTGTATACTTTGGTGATCTTGAGCTTATAGGTGCTGTCGGCAAATGTGAAGGTGCCGGTAAGTCCAGTGAAGATGCGGGAGATATAATGCTCATCCACATCCACCCTTACCTTGAATCCGCTCAGCACATCGATCTGGCCGAGGCGGTCGCCCTGCCTTTTGTTCTGTCCTATTTCCGCATCCAGGGAAGTGAGCTGGCCATCCACCGGGGCCCTCACGATCAGGTCGCCCACTTTCTTGCGCATCACGGCCAGCGCGTTCTGCGATCCTTCGTACGACTGCTTGGCCTGCTGCATCTGCTGTGCATTGGAAACGGAATCCTGTTCCATGATCAGGTCGTTCAGCTTTTTCTTCTGGAGATAATAATTATAGTCGTTCTCCGCTTTCTTGAATTCCTGCAGGCCGATGGCTTTTTTGGCATAAAGCACTTTATCGAGATTATAAACGCGCTCGGCTTCCTTGAGATAGCTTTCCACATCGGCCAGGTTGTTCTGCTTGTTCACCGTGTTCTGCAGGGCGGCGTTCCGGGAAATCTGCATCTGGGTGAGCAGGTTGTATACATTGGTCTGCTGGGTTACCAGGGCCAGCTCGATATCGGTATTGGACAATCTGAGGATGGGTTCGCCTTTTTTCATGATCGCTCCGTCTTCCACATATTTTTCTTCCACCCGTCCGCCTTCCAGCGCATCCAGGTAGATGCTGGTCAGCGGCAGCACCACACCGTTCTCCGGGATGGTTTCCTGGAAGCTGCCCTTGGTTACGGTGCTGATGGTGATGCGATCCACTTCAACATTTACCCTCGACTTGCCCGATGTGAAATAATAACTGCCTGCTATCAGCAGAACAATGCCAGTGATGCCCGCTATCGTTAAGATCCGTTTTGCCGTCCATTTCTTTTTTGGTATTATTCTGTCTACCATTACAAGTTTTTTTTGAGATTTTTGTTTTTTAAAATCACCAGGTATAAACATACCCGGTGCTGGTTCTACTACTACATAAGGAAATTTCTTCTCCCCATTTCTATCAATCACATGCCAGAATACCAGAATAATGATATACAATGTATTAAGCGTCCCAAAGGATGGGGCCAGTCCGTTTCCGATACACAAACTGTCCGGTTTCGATACAGTCCGGATTTTGCCGTAATATGCGTAAAAAATTAATTGCCATACTATTAT
>CAYYZJ010000116.1:0-1525 GCA_964475615.1 uncultured Flavitalea sp.
CCCTTGATTCCCGGGTTTTGGATTGTTTGGGTTGAGAAAAATAAAAAATATATCCTCTTTGCCGTCCCGGCGTCAAGGCATCAAAAGCCGTTTTCAAGGCAGGGACTTCGTTCAGTTTCTTTTGAAATTCTTCAGGAATGATGAATTCCGCTGTCTTTTTAAATTTCACTTTCAAACCGGCTTTTTCCACTTCAATGGCCTCATAAATATAGGCTTTCAAAATGCGTTCCAGCTTCACTATTTCGCGTACATTGGTGAACCGGATCTGGCGTGCCGCCTGCACGTTCGCCGTTTGCCGGATCAGGATGCCATGGGCGTCGTGCAACAAAGCGCCTTTGAAAAACAGCAGTGCGCAGTATTCTTTAAATCCATGTATTAAAACGATGTTCCTTTTCTGAAATGTGTAACAGGGGCAACCCCATTTCAGTTCTTCGGTCAGCCCGCAGTCAAGAATGAGCATTCTCAGTTTCTCGTATTCTTTCTGCCACTTTCTGGCTTTATCGAAAAAGAAATCAACCTTAGGATTCATTGTATTCATCTATTAAAATTAACTGAAACTATTTTTCTGTCCGCAGGTCTAAAATACCAGGAAATCACAATCAGGATCAGTAATAACAACGAGGGAAAAAATTTAGTTATGGGATCGCCCGATGCGAGATGCGAGAATACCGCTCCCGACATGATAAAGAAAAAGCCTGCATAAGCCCATTCCTTCAGTAAAGGAAATTTAGGAGTAAGCAATGCCACAACTCCCAAAATTTTCCAGATACCCAGTATTGTCAGTAAATAAACAGGATAGCCCAAATGTGTAACCATATCAACTCCTCCTTGTCCTTCTTTTGCTTTGAATAACTGTACAGTTCCGGTTGATACCATACCTAATGCAAACCAGATGGTAGCGATCCAATAAATAATTTTATTTCTTTTTGTCATGGTATTTTATTTTAGTTTGCCTGCGATGTCCTGTATCCGGTTATGCGCCATGTTTATGCCCTGGGCAAATGGCAACTGCAGCACCTGGTCTCTTTGTGCAACCGATTCATATATTACGTGCATATTGAGCTTGCTGCTGTTGTCAGTAAGCTGTTCAAATTCATACACCTCAAGCTGAACGCCAAAGGGCGTGTTCTCCATTTCAAATGTCCGTATGATTTTCCGGTTCGGAACAAACTCATGGATTACTCCATTGAAGCCGTATTTGTTTCCTTTGGCATCGGTTGTTTCGAATTGATAACTGCCGTGCTTTTTGCTTTCCAGTTTCAGCACTTTCGTTCCCATCCATTGTTCAAGAATACCTGCGTCTGTATATGCTTTAAACAACAAGTCCACCGGCAAATCAAATTCCCTGGTAATGGTTAATTCCTGTTTGCCGTCTTCGGCATTAATTTTTGTTTTTTGTTCCATGTTATTTTGATTTGTATTTCTTCATGATTGTTTCTAGTTTATTAAACCTGTCGTCCCACATTTTGCGGAATGGCTCAATAAAGTCGGCTACTTCTTTCATTTTTTTTGCGTTGATGTGATA
>CAYYZJ010000117.1:0-5074 GCA_964475615.1 uncultured Flavitalea sp.
TCGTCGGTGAACTAAATAAATCCCATAATGCTTTTATACTACCCACTACCTCTACAACAGCAGCAGCAGCATCTGCTAACGGATCTTCGGGCCCACCAAGTACAACTTCAGCAGCCCCAGCAACCTTTTGAGTTGTCTTTAGTGTATTCAATGCTTTTGCAACATCACAGCATCCATTTGCAGATTCTCCTTCATCGCCTTTAGGATCGTTATATCTAATTGGGTTATTATTCATTGATGAATAAGGAGACGCTGCCTCATACCCTTCATCGATTTTCGGATCAACTTGCCACCATCTGCCAAGTTGTGGATCGAGACTTCTTAATGGGGTTTCGTATAATTCCAATCCTGATCCGTCGGAGAACTCCTTATTCTGAAGCTCACTTCCTTTGTTGAACTTGTACTTATTCTCATAGTACAGCGGCTTCAGTGCTTGATCGCTGATTGCCGCCATGGTCAGTCCGAACGGATAATAATTACCGTCCTCTTTTTAACGATCCTCCGCAACTGCCGGCTGCCGGTTTTTTAGATATCAAAGAACTGCTTAGTCTCTCCAAGATAATCGATTTTTCTTTCATTGATATTGTTTATGACAGATCATTCATTTAATTTTGCTAAAGCACTGATTTTACAGGCATTTTCAATACTTATCATTATGAGTTTAAGCGATAATATGCTCCTGATCCGGAAGAAAAAAGGCATCTCCCAGGCCGAGCTGGGCAAGATGATCGGAACCTCCGGCGATGTGGTGGGACGTTATGAACGCGGCGATATCACGCCTTCCGTTGAAGTGGTTTCTAAAATTGCTGATGCCCTCGAAGTATCGGTAGACTACCTGCTCGGCAAAACAACTCTTGAGCTCGACAAGCAGGCCGTAAAAAGGCTGGAAGATATCTCCAAGCTGCCGGAGGATAATAAAAAATTTGTCCTTAATCTCATCGATATGGCACTGCGCGATTTTAAAGTCAAAAAGGCGCATGCTTCTTAGAAGCTCCGAGGTTTACAAACAGTTATGGATAGATACAATACCTTTTGGAGAAGACTTGTCGCAGCTATTATTGACAGCTTCATTCTGTGGCCGCTTACATTTGTTAATGGATACTTAGAAGATACAGCCAGCAGGATTGTATTTAGTGCTGGCAGCTTGATTTTTTCGACCCTTTATTCGACTTATTTTATTATTCTTCACGCCAAGTATGGGCAAACTGTCGGTAAAAAAATTATGCAGATTAAAGTTGTTGACATTAACGAAGTGTCTACAATCGGTATCAAAAGAGCCATAATGCGTGAACTTCCCTGGATCGTTTCAGTTATTGGCATTTTTATATACTCGATTACACTGCTGTTTCTAACAAACCATTACAATTTAGAAAACGTCAAAAGCACTTACAACAATCTTCTTTTTATAATCTCCTTCACCTGGATGCTTATCGAACTCATAACCATGCTCACTAATTACAAAAGAAGGGCAGTCCATGATTATCTGGCAAAATCTGTAGTAATAAAAACTGATAGCTAATTTTTCTTTAAAGCAGCTTTCTTCTCCTTCATATCCAAACGCCAGTTAATTAAAAGATTAAAATTAATCGTACAATAGATCGCTAACAGCAATAAAGACTTTAATTGTATTTCTGGAGTCGTTATGCCGACAATCCTTAAATAAGAAGTCTGTATGACTGTAAAAAAAGAAAGCATCTTGAATGTCGCTAATGCAAGGATTATCCCAGTTAATAATACAGCCGGTCTATACCAAACAAAATAAACCACTGCGTTAACTATAATCAAGATCAACGCTGTATAATGCCTCCATGTAGCAACATATTCCGTAGTCATGATTTCAAACCATGTAAATAATGCTATGCCGCAGGCTATCAGAAAAGGAATAGAACCTATAAGCTTTTGTTTTTTAGTCATTGTCTTAAAAATTTATTCTAACTCCTGCACTCGTTGTAGTTGTCGTTTTACCTATTTTTTTCTCGCCTCCGATACTGACTTCGACACTTCTATTGCTGCCATTTGTAGAGTAAGTAACATTTGCTTTACCTTTTGTATCTCCTACTGTGGATCCACTTATTGTCACGCTTTGCTTGCCATCCGAGCTCTGGGAAACGTTAGTGCCAATAGTCACTTGAACACCACTTCTAAGATTTACATTAGTCTTCACGCCATTCTCCGTTGTAACTACTCCATTATTGTCTACAGAAGTCTTATTGGTTAACGTACCTTGGGGAGTTTTAATATCTGTTTTTTGTTCATCAGAAACTTTCACATTTGTTTGAGTTTTAGTAAACGGTTCAGGATTCCCTTGGTTGGTGTTGTGATTCATTACATAACTAGCGTTCCCACCTAAATTTGTTGAGGTTTCAGTAGTTACTGTTACATTGGTGCTATTGGTCACCGTGACAGGCCCGGTTGTCTGAGAAGCATTTTCTGTCGAGGCGCTCCCTTTTGTAACATCAGTAATGGCTTTATCAATCTTATCAGCAGCGCTTTGTATCGCACCTTTTAGCTCCTCCCAGGCTCTAGCAAAAATATATTCAGCCTCCCGTCCTTCTAGTTCGACATGAGTAGTTACTTTATCTTCAGAAAAAGCGTAAGTGCTGTTGTAAACATATTTATCAGCAAGTGGATCTATCTGCCAGAACCTTCCTATCTGTGGATCATCCATACGGTACTTAAACGAATACATTTCTAATCCACTTCCATCGCTAAACTCTTTATTCTGCAGTTCCTGCCCCTGAAAACGCGTCTTATTTTCATAGTATAGCGGCTTTAGCGCCTGATCACTGATTGCAGCCATGGTCAGTCCAAACGGATAATAATTACCGTCCTTTTTAACGATCCTCCACAACTGCCGGCTGCCGGTTTTTGATATCAAAGAACTGCTTAGTCTCTCCAAGATAATCGATTTTTCTTTCATTGGTATTGTTTGTGACAGATCATTCAGCTAATTTTGTCAAACCCCTAATTTTACAGGCATTTTCAATCCTTATTATTATGAGTTTAAGCGATAATATGCTGCTGATCGTTAAGAAAAAAGGTCTTTCCCAGGCTGAGCTGGGCAAAATGATCGGAACCTCCGGTGACGTGGTGGGACGTTATGAACGTGGCGATATCACCCCTTCCGTTGAAGTGGTTTCTAAAATCGCTGATGCTCTTGAAGTATCGGTAGATTATCTGCTTGGCAAAACAACGCTTAAGCTCGACAAGCAGGCCGTAAAAAGGCTGGAGGATATTTCTAAGCTGCCGCAGGATAATAAAAAATTTGTCCTTATCCTTAATCTCATCGATATGGCCCTGCACGATTTTAAAATCGAAAAAGCGCATGCTTCATAAAAAATTATAATCTTATGGAAGCGATTATTATGATTGCCATTAGCCTGGTTCTGTTTTATGCAGCATTTGCATTTCGACAGAAAGCAAAAAATTTATCAGGCAAGGGTATAGAAGCTGAAGGTGTGGTATTTGATATTGTTGAGGGCGACACCACTAGAAGCCTAGGACGGTATCCTGTCATTAGGTTTCTCACTTCACAAAAAGAATGGATTACTCAGGAGTATAATATAGGGATATCACCTAACCTCTTTAAAAAAGGGCAGAAGGTCTCTGTCCTTTATAATCCAGACGATCCAAAAGAGTTTATCATTAAATCTGCAAGTACTACAGTTGTACCGATCGTAGCAATCATACTTGCCTTAATCCTTTTAGGAATTGGGTTATATAAGCTACATATATAATTTCAGGGATTCTTCAATCTCAATATCAACAGTGTCCTCAAAAAAACTTATAGATTTTCGTCTTATCTCCGTTGTTATAAAAAACAAAAAGGAACCTGTAAAATTTTTTATCGTATTTAGCCAGGTAGCTGTAAACAGCAATATCATCATTGATGTTTTTCTTTTTTAATAAGCTTCTTCCCTTATAGGGACCAGACAATTGATTGATTTCAGCAAACCGATCTTGCATTACGATGGTAGCAGTATTTTAAATTTTAAAGGCATATTGCCAAGTAATGGATCATTATTCCCAGTCCTTATCCGCGATTTTAATACCTAGCAGGTTTATGCTTCATAAAAAAAGAGGCTGTCTCAGAAGAGCAGCCTCTTATTCACAATTAATCTCAATACGTATGTGACAAGCAGGCTTCTTCATATTCCCATTTATTTTCATGCTCGCCCTTTTCCAGATAGTCTTTTATAGGCTTATAATTAACATCCTTTGGTATATTTACAGCAACAATTTTTCTCCCTAAAAATGCTTCGGATTCGCATCCAAAACTTTCCAGCTCTTTTCGCACCCCTTCTATGATATCTATATTGTCAAAGTATAGCCTAATCGTACTATTCCCAGAGATTGCTACAAAATCATCAAAATAATAAGCCTTCTCGTCTTCGTCGTATTCTGCTTTGATAATGTCCCCTAAAGCAATTCTTTTTGCAATAAAAGGAATGTTGTCTACCATGTAAAAATCTCCATCCTTAATGCACCAAAGGCTTTCTGTTTCCAATTCACTATTATCTTTTTTTTGAACAAATAATACTTTTTGATGAACGTCTTTTGCCATAATTAGTTATTGCTTTTTTTCAAATTACATTCACGACATAATACCTGACCGTTATTCGGTGTTCCGCTTCCTCCTTTTGATTTTGCTTCAACATAATCAACATGAGCCTCATTTGATGGAGGAGTTTCTCCAGAAGTATGTTTTTTCCCATTTTCTACTTTCTGACCACAATTCTCACATTTCATCTCCCCACCATTCTTCTCTTTATTTACATCCTTTACTGCTTCTTTACCCGCTTTTGTAAAAGATTCTCCAGGTCTTTGCTTTTCACTGAGCTTATCTGCCCTGGTTTGAGCATCGGTTTTCTTGTCTTCAGTTTTTGTCTGGGTAGAAGTTTGTGTGTTAGGTGCTGTGGGTGCTGAAGGGGGAGTTCCAGCAACAGGCGCAGTCGTCGGTGAACTAAATAAATCCCATAATGCTTTTATACTACCCACTACCTCTACAACAGCAGCAGCAGCATCTGCTAACGGATCTTCGGGCCCACCAAGTACAACTTCAGCAGCCCCAGCA
>CAYYZJ010000118.1:0-3518 GCA_964475615.1 uncultured Flavitalea sp.
CTGCTGATTGTATTCAACGCTGCAGTTCTGCTCATCTTTCTTCCTGCGATCCGAATATATTGAACCGGATGCCGGTGTTATTCAATGAAATTTCTGCTCCTTCCGTTGATTTCATTTTTTTCATTTGATTTTCATTTTTGAAAAGGCGGGCAAATGTTGAATGTTGCCCGCCTTGATTGGTATTACTTCTGCACCAGTCTTCGCGTTAAGGAAGCTTTTGTATTGATGTGTTGCATCCACAATAGGTTAAAGAATTACTATTGAACTGCTTTATCCGCACAGCTCGAGCTTGCAAAGGCATGCGGCTTGGCTTTGAAAGCGAAACCCATCCCCAGGATATAACCCATTGCTTCTTTCAAGGCATCATTGCTCTTAAAATTAGGATTGGTATTGATATCGGCATGCACTTCCATGTCCACACCATAAATGGTAAACAGCCTGCAAAGAGAATAAGCCACTTCGATACTTTTGGCCACTTCCATCAACATCCGTTGTTTGATACTCATTTTTTCAGCACTGATCTCATTCCGTATATACATGAAGCCTCCCTTGCCTTTGCGAATGAATACAATAACCGTTGCAAATTCGGTTATTCTTCCCTTTACCTGGCTATCTGTGCCGATACAAACTTTCAGTTCATGGCCCATGGATTTTTCTTTTACGAGCATAGCCCTGATTTCATCTTCTATCGGTTCTCTTATCCTGGTACCATCCAGTTTCCGCCATTTTTGTAACTGTTCCATAGTCTGAATTTTTGCTTTATATACCTGTACAGGATTCGAACCCGTATTGCAAGAATGAAAATCTTGTGTCCTGGCCATTAGACGAACAGATCATTTTTAAAACAACTCCCTGCTGATGCAAAGGAGTTGTTCAATCGATCGCTGTTTGCCGGGCAAATCCGATCACATTTTTCTTTGTTTCCTTTACTTCCCTGAATGCCGCAAGCTCCTTGATCAGGCTGCCCGCCCAATTGTACTGATCGGTAGTATGCAATATTTGACAATGATTGCCTGCCAGCTCGATCATCCTTTTGTCGGTCAACACGAAAATGCTGTTGTTGAAGTGCATGCATTGTTCGGTATGATCGAAATAGGAATGCTGGTAAACAGCCACTATATGCGATTGGTACTTGCTTTTGATATGAGCAAAAGCCTTGGTCATGTTCAGCTCCGATATGAACTTTATGCAAGGGATCTCATCGAACTGCAATGCATAAAAAGCCTTTACCTCCACAAAATGGCCATTGAACAAAGCAGTCATATCGCGGATCCTTCTGTTCATTATTTTCCAAAACATAGCATCTCCTGTTTAAAATGATTTAATAAAAAAGCCCGGTCGTTATGTTGACCGGGCCCAGCTTATTCATTGATCCGCCTCAGGCGGATTTTGTTTGCTTATACCACGGTCGTTTGAATGGATATACGTCTTCCATGCAGAAATTAAGCAGATCAATGCTGATCCGGTTCCATTTCTGATGGTTTCGTATATACAATATGTGTCGTTGTTCCGGCATATATTCCTGAAATAAAAAACCCCGCAATTCCTTGCGGGGCCTGTGTTATATTGAATTCGTTATTTCAACTCATTCTATAGTGCAACACGTCCCGCAATGGGCATAGTCTATCACCAGACTAAACTGGTTTGCTGATTCAATATGCATTGGTTTGCGGAGCATTGTTACTTATATTTTTTGACGATGTAAAGATGTAAATATTTTTTCGATCATACCAAGTTTTTGAAAAAAATTTTTAAAATTTCATTCTAACTTTAATATATAATCCTCCTCAACAAAATGAAACTCCAGCACGGCTGGTTTATGCCCTTTTATTTTGCCGGCCGTTGACCTTGACAAGAAATACCCGGTAGAGCAATCGGATGTTTATTGTAAAAAATAAAGATGTCTCATGAAGAAGATTCTACTGTTCAGTATCTTGTTTTTCGCAAGCTCCTCATTCATCTTTTCCCAAACCGACAAAAGAACTCCCCGCTTCAAAGCTCTTGTGCTTTATGAAAACGGCGGCCATCATGTACTGTACAGCAAGGCCGCTCGCGCCTGGCTCGATCAACTGGCGGCCGACAGCAACTTTGCGATCGACTATATCCAAAACACCGATAACATCAATGATTCCACGCTTGCAACGCACCAGCTTTTCATCCAGCTCGATTTTCCTCCTTATGCCTGGAAAGATACCGCAGCGGCCGCTTTTGAAAAATATATCGGGCAGGGCAAAGGCGGATGGATCGGCTTCCATCATGCCAGCCTGCTCGGCGAATTTGATGGATACCCGATGTGGCAATGGTTCTGGAATTTTATGGGGAAGATCCGGTTCAAAGATTATATAGCCGGTTTTGCATCGGCAAGCGTGCAGGTGGAAGACAAATCCCATCCCTGTATGAAAGGACTGCCTTCCTCATTTGTGATCGATAAAGACGAATGGTATACTTATGATCAAAGCCCGAGGCCCAATGTGCATGTCATCGCTTCGGTTGATGAATCCTCCTATTCTCCCGATTCTCCCAAAAAAATGGGCGATCATCCGGTGATCTGGAGCAATGAGCATGTTGCCGCACGCAATGTCTATATCTTTATGGGACACTCGCCCAACCTGTTCAGCAATACAGCCTATACCACGCTTTTCCGTAACGCCGTTTTCTGGGCTGCAGGCAAATAATAAAAAAATTCTTACCCCAATTCATCCACGAATTTTTCGATCGATTCCATAATGGCTTTGCGATAGTTCAGCTTGCCGGTAAGCCGGGCGATCATGAGGGCGCCTTCGAGCATGGCAATAAGCGTAAGGGCGGCCTGTTCCGCATTCACACTCCGCCGGAATTCCCTGTGCTCGATCCCTTTTTCAATAAGCTTCACGATCCTGCTCTTCCAGGCATGAATGGCTTCCGCCGCCCGGTTTCTCAGTTGCGGATGCGTATCATCCGATTCGGTTGCCGTGTTCAGGATAGGACAGCCGCCCGCCGGAAAAGGATATTTGAGATAATTGGAATACACTTCCATATACACTTTCAGCTTCTCCCGGAAAGATTGCTTTTTCTCCATCTCCTGCCGGATGATGGCATCGATACACCTTATATTATGATCGAAGGCAGCCAGGGCCACTTCATCCTTATTGCTGAAATTGCCGTAAATACTGCCTTTGGTGAGGCCGGTAGCCTCCGTCATATCGTTCAACGAAGTGCCGGCATACCCTTTGGTGTTGAAGAGGGGAGCCGTCTTCTCAATAATGAACTGCCTTGTTTTTTCCGCCTTGCTCATAACCGCTTTCCAAATCCATTCAAAAATATACCAACCGGTATTATTTAGAAAATTTATTTTAAAAGCGCTTACTGGTAAATGATCTCTCTGGTCCAGAATGGCTCATTGGGACGATCCATTTCCAGGAACGGATAAAAGGCAAGCTCCCAGAAATTATTTTCCGGATCGGCAATATACCCGCGGTATATGCCGCTCTGCACTTTTTCAGGCTCCTTGATGACCATCACGCCTTTGCGGCAAAGCT
>CAYYZJ010000119.1:0-1522 GCA_964475615.1 uncultured Flavitalea sp.
ATCCACTCCGGATGCGCGGCCCTGCAGGGCCTGGGCTGCATTGCTGACAGGAAGGTTTTTAAAATCGTCGCCGCGCACGCTGCTGATGGTGCCGGTAATATCTTTTTTGCGCTGTGTTCCATATCCCACTACCACCACTTCATTCAATCCGGCAGCAGCGGGCTGCAGGTGAACCGTGATCAGTTTCTGTCCTTTTACGGCAAGCGTTTGGGGCTGGTATCCGACGTAACTGATCTCCAGCTCAGCATCATCGGGCGCATCGATGGTAAATTCGCCGTTCTCATTGGTGGTAACGGCTTTGGAACTGCCTTTGATCTTTATCGTAACTCCGCTCAAAGGCTTGCCGCTCTCATCCGTTATCTTTCCTTTTATTTCCGAATCCGCATCGACGGCAACGGGCGGTGCAGCAGCATTTTCATCTGCCGGCGAAATGATCACCTGATCCTGGTTGGTAATGGTGTAATTGAATTTATTTCCGAGAATGATATTCAGGATATTCGTCAGGCTGGCATCCGTAATGTCCAGGTTTACCTTGCCGAGGCGGCTGATATAATCGTTATTATAAAAAAAGCGGTATTTGCTTTGTTTCTGGATCGTATTCAGGATATGACTTACCTCTGCCCGCTTAAAATGCAGACTGAATTTTTCCTGCGAATAGCCTTTGGCAGCCGCCTGCAGGCAGGTAACCAGTATCAGCACAGAAGCGAGTTTCATAAGCAGGAGAAATTTAAGGCAGGGGTATAGCCCTGTAAAGGCTTTCGCCTTTTTAGATTTCTTCATATTTTTGTTTTGATTGATTAGGAAAAGGAGTAAGAACCGTCAAGCTGCTTACTCCTGATTTTTCGTCAAAGGGAAGAGCACCACCTCTTCTCTTTTTTTATCGGATCATGAATCGGAAAAGATGAGTTTTGGTTGCACGGCAGTTGGTTTTATTTGTGATGGTTATGCTGATGCCACGCAGTTAAAAAAGCCTGATCTCATTTCCTTCAATACTATAATTGAACCGCGTCGTCATCTTTAAAATTTCAAGCACCTGTTCAATATTCTCTTTTTCGAAAACGCCGCTCAGGTGCTGCTGTTTCAGTTGATCGTCCACGAAGTGAATATGCACATTGTATCTCCGCTCCAGTATCCTGGCCACATTGTCGAACAGTTCATTATTGAATACGAGCTTGTGATCCACCCAGGCCGTTTCCACGAAATGATTGCTGTTGCTGTTCGGAAGGGCCTGCACTGTATACCTCAGTTCATTGACCGGCTTTTGAGATGAATTGATCTCCTGTTTGAGGGCCTTGGCCACAGTCAGCTTTTCATGCGGCGACAGGATGATCTTCTTTTCCGGATCTTCATTCAGCATAACCTGCACCTTGCCGCTGATCAGCGTGGTTTCGATATCGGCGTCTTCCTTATAGGCTTTTACATTGAATGTTGTTCCCAGCACCCTGACCGTTATTTTTCCCGCATGAACAAAAAAAGGCGAAGCCGGATTTTTGGTCACTTCAAAAAAAGCTTCTCCTTCCAG
>CAYYZJ010000120.1:0-1911 GCA_964475615.1 uncultured Flavitalea sp.
ATCATAATCATCATCCACAAATAAAATTTTCTTCAAAGCCATAACTCATGTGTTTAAGCGCATTCCTATATGGGAGCGCAACCTATTAATTATTTTAAAAACCTATGCCAGGCAAAACAGGAATTTTTTTTTTGGAATAAATTGAGGCGATTTTTCTACACTTATACATAATATAAAATTTATTTTGAAATGTTCCAATTGTTTTACCTTTAAATGAACATAATATCATCATTGATTATTTACCCTGAACCAATTCATGAACTTTATACCTGCAATTAAATTATTGCTTTCTCCCTCATTGGAAGAATCGCGGGCTTCTTTTGTCGAAGGCATGCAAGAGCAAATTAAAAACCTGGGATATCAGGCCGAGCTTACTTCAATGATCAATGATGCAAGCATCGACCGCATACTGGTTTTCGATACCCAAATGCGCGTGATCGTATGGAACAAAATGTGCGAACTGATAACAGGTTTCAGCAAAGCGGAGGTTATAGGGAAAAATTTTCTCGACATCTTCCCGGAGCTTAAAGCTTCCAAAATAATCACTGAAGCAATAGACTTTGCACTGAAAGGTTTCAAGATATTCGTTCCCGCTGAGCTGGGGTCTTTTGGCGATAAATATTTCGAACAGCATTTCATTCCGCTGAAAAATGAATCCGGAACCATTGTCGGCGTTTTGAATATCATCCATGATGTTGCGCACCGCGCTAAGATGGAGCAGCGGTTAAAAATGCTGAACAAGTCGCTGTTGGACGCCAACCGGGAGCTGAAACTGAAAAATGAAGAATTAATGCTGCTGGCTTACAGCACCAATCATGACCTGCGCGAGCCGCTGCGCAAGATCTATATTTTTGTAGACCTGATCCTGCGCAAGGAGATCGCCCTTCTTTCTCCCCAAACCCAGTCTAATTTTGAACGGATTCAGGCAGCCGTACAAAAAACCAGTTCACTTATCGGCGATATCGGCATTTACCTGCAGATAGATACGGCTCCGGGAAAAATTGCCACGGTAGAACTGAACCGCGTGCTGACGCAGGCAAAGAGAATATTATCGCAGGATATTGCCGCTGCCAGGGCAAAGATTGTTTCGGAAAAGCTGCCGGTCATCAAAGGGTACGGCAAAACACTGGCGCTGCTTTTCCGGCATCTTATACATAATGCGCTCAAATTTCAGCAGGAAGGCTGCGTTCCGCAAATTCGTATCAGCGGCAGGCTGATCAAGGGATCAGCCATAAAAAAATATGATGCTGTTCACGATCATGTATATGCGCAGATCACGGTGGCCGATAACGGCATCGGATTTGAAAAAAAATTTACCGGCAGGATCTTTCAATTGTTCCAGCGCCTGAACAATGCACAGTCCTATTCAGGCAATGGGATCGGACTGGCGATCTGTAAAAAAATTGTAGAATTGCACCGGGGCTTTATAACGGTTGAAAGCAAGCCGGGCCAGGGAAGTATTTTTCATTGCTACCTGCCTTCAGACCCGGAGGCCATAAAATAGGATCACGACAGATATTTTGCGATCATATCCCTGAGCTCTCTCACCTTGAACGGTTTTTCCAGCACATCACTGGCGCCTGCTGTTTTGGCCATTGGGGAAATATAGGGACTGGCGGAGAAAATAATCACCGGCAGGTCTTTGAACTCGTTTTGATCCTTGAGCCAGCGGCACAGATCGAGGCCGTCGATGCCGGGAAGCTGTTTATCGAGAATGACGAGATCGGGCTTTTCCACATTGCCTGCCATCAGATCCTTTCCGCTCGGCAGAAGGACTACTTCATAGCCGTTATTTTCCAGTATGATCTGTAAAACATCCAATATACTGGGATCATCGTCGACAATTACTATTTTTTTCATAATTCTATTCTTTTTTGTTAGCAGCATGCCCGTCATAAGGCAGCTTGAAAT
>CAYYZJ010000121.1:0-2839 GCA_964475615.1 uncultured Flavitalea sp.
CGCTGAAAAAATCTTTGCAGCAGGGAAAGGTTACGCAGGCACAGATCGACCAGGCCTGCCGCAGGATACTCGAGGCCAAATACAAGCTTGGTCTATTCGATGACCCCTATCGCCGTATGAACGAAGAGAGGGCGGCAAGGGAGCTGCTTTCGGCCGATAATCGCAAATCGGCCCGCGAAATAGCCACTCATTCTTTTGTGTTGCTGAAAAATGATGGGCAAACCCTGCCCCTGAAAAAAACAGGAACCATTGCGCTCATCGGCCCGCTTGCCGACAGTAAAAGGAATATGCTGGGAACCTGGAGCGTTGCCGGCGACCCGCAGCAATCGGTGAGCGTGCTGGAAGGAATAAAAAATGCAGCAGGCAGCAATGTAAATATTCTCTATGCCAAGGGCGCCAATATCTCCGACGATACTGCATTCATCAAAAGGGTGAATGTATTCGGGCCCGAAATAGAAGTGGATCAACGCTCGCCTGAAGAATTGCTGAAGGAGGCCGTTGATGCAGCAGGCAAAGCCGATGTGATCGTGGCCGCAATAGGCGAAGCGGCCGATATGACCGGCGAATCTTCCAGCCGCGCCGATATCAGCATTCCCGAAAGCCAGGAAAACCTGCTCAGGGCCCTCGCCAAAACAGGCAAGCCGTTGGTGCTGGTATTATTCAACGGAAGGCCGCTGACCCTGAACTGGGAAAACGATCATGCCGCAGCCATACTCGACGTTTGGTTTGCAGGCATTGAAGCGGGTAATGCCATTGCCGATGCGCTGTTCGGCGATTATAATCCGTCGGGCAAACTCTCGATCAGCTTTCCGCGCAGCGTAGGACAGATACCGGTTTATTATAATCAAAAAAATACCGGCCGTCCCTACAACGGAACGGAATCTCCCAAATTCAAATCCAACTACCTGGATGTTCCCAACGATCCGCTCTATCCTTTCGGCTATGGACTAAGCTATACCCATTTTTCTTATAGCGATCTTACGCTCAGCAAAAAGCAGTTCAGGCCGGGTGAAACGCTGCAGGTTAAACTAACGGTAACCAATAGTGGTAATTATGACGGCGAAGAAACCGTTCAACTATATATCCGCGACCTGGCAGCCAGCGTTACCCAGCCGGTGAAGGAGTTGAAGAAATTCCAGAAACTGTTTTTGCGCAAGGGAGAAAGCAGGGAGATCAGCTTTACCCTGGGAACAGAAGACCTTAAATTCTTCAACAGCGACCTGAAATATGTGTATGAGCCGGGCGATTTCAAGGTCTTCGTCGGCACCAACTCGCGCGATGTAAAAGAAGCCGATTTCAGTTTGAAACAGTAATATAGTTGGCTTTCGGGTGTTGATAATTTAATAGGGTTGTCTTGCTATATGTGAAAAGAAATAATTGTACCTTACACCTACCTTCCTTAAAAAGACCTCCCTCCGCCGAAGTTACAAGTTCCGTACTCTATCTGGCTTTGTAAACCCCTAAACGCTTAATTATATGAAAAAAATCCACCTCTTGGCAATTGCCTTTTTGGCAAGCATTTCTCTTTTGTTCTCAGGCTGTCAAAAATTATTCGACCAAATTCAACAACATCCCGGGCAAGGCGGTTCCCAATACTGCGCAATTAAAAAGATAATATTTACAAGACCTACTAAATACCCTTACTCCGGGCAGGATACTTTAGATATTTCGTATAATGCATCAGGTGATCCGATTTCTGCCATCCCCAAGCATACGGATGAAAACGAGCCAAAATATTATTTCCGTTATGATAACAAACACCGGTTAACTGATTTGATCGGCATTTTTGAGAATGGAATTTATAGATCATGGCAAAGATATTTTTATGATACCCATAACAGGGTCATATTGGATTCCGTTTATGACTATCCCGAAGAAGAAAATGGTCATCCGATAACCGGATTACTCGGCACTGTCACTACTGCCAGCTATGATTACGATCCTCAGGGCCGAATCATCAAGATAACAAAATATCCCATTGATGCCGATGATATAACCATTATCAATACTTATGACTATAATGCAGCAGGTAATCTTACAGGATATACCTACGATAATAAGGTCAATATCCATCAGGTTAATAAAGTATGGATGTTTCTGGGCAGGGATTATAGCGTAAATAACCAGGTCTCTGGTGAAAACCTATCGGTATCTTACCAATACAATAGCATTGGATTGCCCACCCGTATAACGGCTTCCCAGGGTGAAATAAACTTTATTGTTTCCGGCACTGGTGACGGATTTTCATTCAGTGACTGCACTATTGTTTATGACTGCATCAATAATGAAAATCTGGCTGGGGCCCAGCCATAAATTATGCAAAGGATTTAGTTGACCCTGACGTATATTCGCTGTCCTAATTCATGGAGAATATCAAAAACATCATATTCGACCTGGGCGGCGTTATTCTGAACATCGATACGCAAAGAACGGCAGATGCTTTTATGGCCATGGGTGCAAAAGACTTCAGCCGTTTTTTCGGTCATGGGTTTGCAGCTTCTTTTTTCAAGGATTATGAGCAGGGGAAGATCAGCGATGCCCAGTTCGTTGCCGACCTGAAAAAAATGATCGATGTGGATGTTCCCGACGAAGTGATCATCAATGCCTGGGATGCCCTGCTGCTCGATTTTCCACCCGAACGGATTGCACTGCTGGAGGAACTGAAAAAGCATTACCGGATCTTTTTATTCAGCAATACCAATGCGCTGCATCTGGCCACGGTCAAAAAGATCTTCCGGAACACTTTTGCCAACAATGAGCTGGACGATCTTTTTGAAAAAACTTATTATTCCCATATCCTGGGCATGCGCAAGCCGGATCAGCAATCCTACAAACATAT
>CAYYZJ010000122.1:0-4102 GCA_964475615.1 uncultured Flavitalea sp.
GATTCCATTTGTTTAATAAGGAGGTTTCCGGATCATTGCCCATTCTGACACCGCCCATTTCATGAATATCACTGCCGGGCGGATGGTGAGTATCCCGCTGCTCAATATTCTTGCATCCGGCTTTTGCCAGCATATCCGCACTCTCGGTTAAAAAATCTTTAATCATCTTTTCGTCGTTATCGTCATAATCGACCGACGTAACCAGTAGCGGAATGCCCCATTGATCCCGCTGATCCTTGCTTAACCGCACGTGGTTGCTTTCTTTGAGAATGGTTTCCCCCTGCATATACATATACACCTTCCAGCCGCTGGGTTCCGTTAAAGAATCTTTATAGTCGCCCCCGATTTCCTGCTGTAAAGACGTTTCCAGGAGCGGACGGTACGCTCCCATGAACGTGGTGAAACCGCCCACATAATCCGTATCCTGTTTATGCAGGTTGCGGTAATTGGCAAGAATGGCTTCGGACGGATTGCGGCCGAAATAGTATTTGTCTTCAAAGCCGTCCATTTCCGCATCGATCTTACCCCGGTAATTCTGGAAGCCGACATATTTGCCCAATAAACCATTGTCGTTCCCTAAACCATTGGGAAAGCGGCTGGAGGTGGAGTTGAGCAAAATAAGTGTGCTGTTTAAAGCAGAGGCGTTTAAAAATATGATCCGGGCAAAATAATCAATGGTTTCTTTGCTGTTGGTATCGATAACCCTTACTCCTGCGGCCTTTCCTTTTTGTTGGTCATAAATAACGGAATGCACAACCGAAAAAGGCCTTATCGTCAGGTTCCCTGTTTTTTTTGCCCAGGGCAGCGTAGACGATACCGAGCTGAAATACCCGCCAAAGGGACAACCGCGTCCGCAGGCATTCCTTGCCTGGCATTTTCCTCTTCCCTGTTGCAGATGAATATCATTGGGCTCCGTAACATGCGCAAACCGGCCCTGCACCAAAAACCGGTCCTTATAGTTTTCCCTTATCTTCTGCTGGATAACCTGCTCCACGCAATTCAGATCAAAGGGCGGGAGGAATTCCCCGTCGGGCATTGCTTCAATGCCGTCCCGGTTGCCGCAGATGCCTGCAAATCGTTCCACGTGCGAATACCAGGGCGCAATATCATGATAGCGGATAGGCCATTCGAGACCATAACCGAAGCGTTTGGGAGCGGTAAATTCAAAATCGCTCCATCGCTGGCAGGCACGGCCCCAGGTAAGGGATTTGCCACCCACCTGATAGCCCCTTACCCAACGGAATGGTTTTTCCGCTACATAAGGATGATCATGATCTTTTATGAAAAAAAAGTAATTGTCTTCATGCCTGCCCCCGGACAGCGGGTTTTCTTTTTTGAAATCATAGGGCATCTCACCCCGGTGCTTAAACTGCCAGGGATCCAACGACGCGGTGGGATAATCTTTATTATGCTCTATATTTCTTCCGCGTTCCAAAACAAGTGTTTTTAATCCCTTTTCGCATAATTCCTTGGCGGCCCATCCGCCGCTGATGCCCGAACCGATGACAATAGCATCGAATGTATTACCCATTTTGATTTATTTGTTGTAGAGTATTTTAAAAATGTTGATCTTCTCCGTGATGCTTTCCCCCGCCTGCATCAATATCCCGGATTCTGTATTAAATTACTGTTGGCATCGAGATCAGCCTGAGGTATGGGAAACAAGAGGTACATATCGTCGCTGGTATAAGGCTTGAATTGCCTCGGTAACAGGAAGGTGCCAAAACGGATCATGTCCTGTCTTGCATAGCCTTCCCATGCCAGTTCATAACGGCGTTCTTTATAAATATCATTCAACGTAACGCTCGACAGCAATTTGGAGGGATCGGAAAATGCCCGTGAACGGATCCTGTTCACCAAGGTGGTGGCTTCTGCATTGTCGCCGCCGCCGCGCAGGATGGCTTCTGCCTTCATCAGGTAAACATCGGCAAGGCGGAAAATATGAAAATCGTTCTCCATATCCGTGCTGAGCCCGGGTTCAAAATCCCATTTATAACAACGCGCGCCGTCTTCCGTGTTCACCCATCCCCAGCCATCGGCATCCACATCGTGCATCGTAATATCAACGGTATGAATAAGCGGCCTTCCGTCATCGGTAATGAGAACGGATCCTGTCTGGGGATCAATCATCGGACCGATCAGGAATGAACCGTTGTAACGCAGGTCTGTTGTATCGAACGTTTTGACATAATCCGGAGCGGCCGCTATCCCGTTCCATGGAACGATGTTAAGTCCCAAAGCAACTGCATCGAGCGAATGCAATGTGTTCAGTGCAAGATTGTTCGTGACGCCGCTCCCCCCGGCCTGGAATACTGCCGAAAGAATGGCTTCCTGGGATACTTCGTTGTGGACAATAAAATTGGTCTTCCAGTTATTTTCCAGGACATAGGGCAACGCCATCACTGAATCGCAGGCATCGCTGCATTCCTGCCATTTTGCTCCATCATCCGGATTCCAGATCTCCGCATTAAGATACATCTTCGCCAGAATTGTAAATGCCGCGCCTTTGGTAAATTTTCCGTAACTGGCCGCGGTAGCGCCATCGCTTCTTAATTTATCTTTGATATCATTCAGCTCGTTCACTACAAAGGCATAAACCTCTTTCCTTGATTTGGTTGCAGGCAGGGACTGATCCAGGAAATCGGTAACGATCGGAACATTGCCGTAATTATCGCAAAGTATATAATACCAGAAAGCGCGAACGCCCCTGATCTCAGCAAGAACTTCTTCTTTACTGTCACCGGATACTACCGGGTTTGTATTGATCTGGTAATAAATCTGATTGCACAACGCAATATTGGCCATAGCATTTTCATAAACACCCGCATAACCTGTGCTGTTGCCCGACCAGTTCTGCTCCATCATTTCCTGATACATGCCGCCATCATACCAGTCTCCGCCCTTACGTACCGGAATGGCCATCATGCCTGCCGACAATTCATCCATCGTCACCAGACTGCCGTAATCTATGCTGTAGTTTTTTAAGGTGCTGTATATGGGCCCCACCAGCGCATTGATCTCGGCCTGGCTTTTACCAAAATCATCAACAGACACCTGGTTATAGAGTTTTTCATCCAGCTTGGTACACGAGCCAGCAAAAAGCATCAGCAGGATCGATGTGCCCAGAATATATTTATTATTTTTCATAATGTTAAATATTGAACGTTAAAAATTGACATTAAGCCCCAGGGAAAAGGTTTTTGCCTTGGGAACAAAAAAGTTCTCCTCAATACCCGGATTAAGCCCGCTCATCGTTACTTCGGGATCCAGTCCCTTGTATTTGGTTATGACAAAGAGATTCTGCGCTGAAACGTAGACCTTGCATTTTCCTATACCCAGTATGTTCGGACTGAAATTATATCCGAGGCTCATATTGTCCAACCGGAGGAAGGATCCCTTTTCAATATTATAACTGGAATAATTCGGCGCGTCGTTAATGCCATTTGTAAGTGCTTCCTTTAACACATTGAGGCCGGGCAACCATTGTATGTTGCCGTATTGCAAACTCGGACTGTTCAGCACATCATTGCCGTATACGCCGCGTAGGAAAAAATTAAAATCAAAATTGTTGAGAGTAAAAGTATTGGAAATGCCATACGTAAACCTGGGCAATGCATGGCCAATATATGTCCGGTCGGAACCATCGATAATGCCGTCGTGGTTCAGATCATCCATAATATATTTGCCGCTGTTATCCAATCCAAGACATCTGAAGCCATAAAAAGTGCCCACTTCCTGTCCTACTTCGACAATATGGGTGGGAACGCCGGTGGTTCCCGCCAGGTTCACTTCTCCGATCTTGATGCTCGACGTGGAATAGATGTCGTTGGAAAGCCTCGTAATTACATTTTTATTATGCGCGAAATTCACTGAAGCGCTCCACTGGAAATTCTTTTTTCTTATGATATCCCCGTTGATCAGCACCTCGAAACCTTTGTTTGACATATCGCCGACATTCGCCAGGATAGTGGGGTATAAATTGGGAGGAACAGGAACATTGTAGGTGTTTAGTAAGTTGCTGGTCTTTTTAATATAATAATCAATAGAACCACTCAAACGGTCGTCAAATAAAGAATAGTCAAGGCCAAGGTTTGACGAAGCG
>CAYYZJ010000123.1:0-13646 GCA_964475615.1 uncultured Flavitalea sp.
ATCACGACCTGAGCCGTTTTTTTTCAGTGGTGGGCGAAGATATTTGCAAACAAAAGATGGGCATAGCCTGGCTGCTCACCTGCCGCGGCATTCCCGAAATGTATTACGGAACCGAAATATTGATGAAGGGCGTCACCAATCCCGACGGATGGGTGCGCCTCGATTTCCCCGGCGGCTGGCCGGGTGATCCCAAAAATGCATTCACCGGAGCCGGGCTGAACAAGGATGAGGCCGATGTGCAGGCTTATGTAAAGACCCTGGCCAATTTCAGGAAACACTCATCAGCCATCAAAACAGGAAAGCTCATGCAATACGTGCCCCGCGACGGCCTCTATGTCTATTTCCGTTACGATGCCTCGCAAACCGTAATGTGCGCTATGAATACCAGCGATAAGGAACAGGAGATTGATTTTGGCAGGTATGCGGAAAGGACAAAAGGGTTCACTGCTGCAACGGATATTGTATCGGGAGCTGTTTATCCGCTGAATGCGGATGCAAAGATTCCGGCTAAAACGATGTGGGTATTGGAGTTGAAAAAATAATTAACTTTATTTGTTGGTTTAAAGCCTAATAATATGAATGCCGCAGCTATAAGAGATAGATTATACGACTACATCAGGATGGCTGATGACAAAAAGATCAAAGCCATTTATATGATGCTCGAAGATGATATTGCAGAACAAACTGAATGGTGGAAAGATGCTGCTTTTGTGTCCGAATTGGAAAAGGAATATGAAGCATGGGATTCAGGGAAGGACAAGGGCTATTCTCTTGCAGGTATTAAGGCTGAAATAGCCGGCCGCAAGGCAAAAAAAAGAGGTAGATGAATTACAAAGTTGAATTTCTTCCTCGTGCACGGCGGGAACTTTTGGAGGCATGGGACTGGTATGATGACAAATGGAGTGGTTTGGGCGATAGATTCATGCGGGAGGTTGAAAGAAAACTTCAACAGATAGAGAAAACCCCCGAGCGATATCCCGAACGAAAGAAAGGATTTCGTGAAACGCCTACCAGGATTTTTCCATATCTCATTATATACAGGATACAAAAGCGCAAAAGAATAATTGCGATTAGCTCGATTTTTCGTACAAGTAGAAATCCGAGAAAGAAATATTCTGAAAGAAAATAATTGCTGAAAGTGGCTTGAAAGACATTGAAGTCCTACTGAATTTACAACATCGCCGCCTCCATATACTTCCTCCCATACTTCCCCCATTCCTTGAGAATATTATCCAGCGTTTCCTTTAACCCGCTGTTATTTACTTTTTTCCCTTTGGTCGGGGCAACAAGCTGTGCCGCAGTAACCGGCATCGTCTGCACTTTGGTGGCAAACCAGGTAACATGCTGATGCGGAAGCGCAACGCCCAGTATCATTCCGGGCAGTCCTGAAAAAGATTCGGGGCCGCCGGGGGCAATGATCTCATCGGTATAAAAAGCCACTACATAAATGGAATCCATGATGATGGCATTGGCCCTGCGGCAGGAAAAACCGGCAATGGTTCGGGTTTCGTCGGTGATCTTCCATTTTATTTTCCGGGTGCTGTCCTGCACCAGGAACAATTGCTCGAACACTTTTTTCTGGCTTGTTGATTTTTCATTTTCCAGGTCGGAATAAACCACATTCTGCTCGGCAGGCTGTTCCCAGAGTTTATTGTTGTCGGCATTTTCCCTTCCCGGTTTATACAGCGTTTTATTGGTTGTAAACAAAAGGTCGAAATAAGTGGTCTTGAATTTGGGCATGCTTTTTTTGCGGAGCTCGGTCCATGAATCGTTATCATCGCCCTCGAACTGCGCATAGAGGTTGAGCTTTTTCTCGAATTCGATCTTTCCCTCCGTAACAAAAACCGCATTCTGCGCATGCAGCCGGCTAAAGCAGCATACCAGGAAAGAAACGAAGATCAATTTGAATGTATGCATAAAATAATTAATTGTCTTTCGGCGCCGGCGTTCCTGCCTTGGTGAAATTCCATACCACCGAAAACAGGAAATACCGCTGAATGGTGCTGTATGTATTCTGCGAAATATAATTGCTGTTGACCATCCTGTTGAACCCGATATTCTTATTGAGCAGGTCGTTTGCCGATACCTTTACCAGCAAAGCATCATTCTTCAAAAACTTCTTACCCACCCAGGCGTTCCAGAGCACTACATCGGTATTGTTATCGAATACGCTGGTCTTTTGCCGGAGATTGACGTCCACATCGGTATGGATCTGGAACTTCGCAGGCAGGAACACATCGATATCGGGCCGGATATTATAAGTCCAGTAACTGGTCTTGATAGCGGTCTGTATCGACGATGTGCTTCGGGTATACGTGGCCGATGTTTGCAGGCCGATGCCGTATTTCTTTTCCTTGAACTTGTTCAGGTTAAGCCCGAAAGTATAATTGCCGCTGTTGGTAACGTTGAGCACATTGTTTACAATGTTCACATTGCGGTTAATATTGAAATTGGGATTGAAGCCGATATCGAGCCCCAGCTTTTTCCACTTGAACCAATAGCCCAGCCAGCCGTTGAACGAGCGCTGGCCGCTCACATTTACCGCCTGATACACCTTCCTTCCGTTGGAATCGACATAATCGCTGCTGCTGATGGCATTCAACGTGAAATTGTACGATACATTGGCGAAAATATTCCTTTCGGTCAGTACCTTGTAATCATTATAGAAAAAGGAAATATTGTTGCTGAAAGCGGGTTTCAGGTTCGGGTTGCCTATTGAAATATTCAGCGGATCATCATTATTCAGGATCGGCTGTATCTGCTGTATGGTGGGCTGCCGGGTGTTGCCGTTATACCGAAACCCGATCCTTTTCTGCTGGGTAAACGAATACGATGCATTGACCTGCGGATACCAGTTCACAAAGCTCCTTTTGGTCACCACATCTTCATGCACATCCGTTTGGCGGAAGTTGGTGAAGCCGACATTGGTTCCGGCATTCACCCTGAATTTTCTTTTTATGAGGTTATAGGCCAGCCCGCCTTTTTGCGTGAATACATTGAACTGATAATCGTTGCTGTACAGGCTGTCGAGGTCTTCATATTTGCCGCTCGCCGATTTATTGAAAGAGCCCCTGTTGGAATTGCTGTTGTCGACCGAAATGCCGTAGTTGGCGATCAGGGAAGAAGCGGCGGACAACGGTTCCGAATAAGTGACCTTTGAATCGATCAGGAAATTTTCCGTTTTGAAATTTTTATACTGATCGATGGTCTGCCGCTGCGAAAGCATCCCGTCACTGTAAAAATCATTGACGGCATTGAGATAACCGTCGGACACATTACGCGTATAATTCTCCCGGATATTGACCGAAACGGTTCTTCCTTTTTTATGCAGCCTTTTACGCCAGAGTATATTGCCGTTGATCTTGCTGTCATCGCCCTTGGTGGATATGGCCCTGTTGCTCTGGTTCACCAGCGAGCTGTCGCTGGCCAGCGCTTCGGAATAATATTGGCTGTTGGTGATCTTGTGATCGGTTCCTCCGTCCACATTTATTTTTAATGACGAAGTGGAATCGAACTGGAATTCATAAATGCCATTGCCCCTGTTTCGGGTGATCTTGTTCCTGAAGCTCTGCCGCTGGTTGTTGTAATACAGCGTATCGGGCAGGATGTACTGCGAATTGGTAGCGCTGCTGCCGTTCACATCCAGTTGCAATATCTTGTAATTGGCATTGACGGACTGCTTGTCGTCATTCCATTTGTTATTGTAATGGATGCCCCCTGTTTTCATATTCGGGTAGCCCTGGCCGTTATACTGTCCGTCCCACGAATCGAGGTCGTCCGAATTTCCGTTAAACGTATACCAGCCCATGGTTTCATCATAATCGGCCTGGCTGGCAAAGCTCTGTCCGTAATTATTGTTCTCCTGCCAGTTCAATCCCGTTTTGCCGGTATTGGAAACAATGCCGTAGGCCGCGATCTTTTCTTTTTTCCTGAACATATTGATCATGGCCTGGTAATTATGATAGCCTTCTGTTCCGGCCGCCGCATCGATCTTGCCGAAATAGCCGTTCTTTTTATTGTCTTTTAATTTCAGGTTGATGGTCTTGGTTCTTTCGCCATCGTCAACCCCGGTAAATGTGGCCTGATCGCTTTTCTTGTCATATACCTGCACTTTATCGACCATATCGGCGCGCAGGTTCTGGGTAACGAGGGTAGGATCATCCCCGAAAAATTCTTCTCCGTCCACCAGCACTTTCTGCACGGTCTCGCCCTGGGCCGTGATCTTGCCGTTCTTGTCGACCTGGATGCCCGGCAGCTTCTTGAGCAGCTCCTCCACATTGGCCCCGGCCTGCACCTTGAAGCTGTCGGCCTTGTATTCGGTGGTATCGCCCTTGATATGGATGGCGCCCTTGTTTCCGAACACCATCACCTCATTCAGGAGCTGGCTTTTCCGGATCATGGCAATGGCGTGCAGATCGGTCTGGCTGGAATCCTTCACTTTCACCTCATCTACAAAATCAGCATAGGAAGGATAAGTGACCAGCAGCAGAAAATCGCCGCCGGGGATATTTTTCAACATAAAATGGCCCGACTTGTCCGTCCGCGTAAACCTGACCATGATGGAATCAGATTTGCGGAGCAATATTACGGCTGCATTGGAGAGACTTTTGTTTTCGGCAGTATCGCTGATATTTCCCTGAATGGAGGCGGACTGTGCAAATGCAGACTGCACGGCGAAAAGACCGGCCAGTAGGAAAAGGTAAACAATTAGTTTTTGCATCAGGTTCTTGCTTAGGGTTAACTTTATGATGCCGGATCGATAGGATGGATAATGGATTCAGGAACCGAATATCGGTCAAAAAGAAACGATAATCCTGTTTTGAACTCTTAATTTTACGTTAAACGCCATTTTACTTTTCCGGAAGATGACTAAAGCGATTGCTATATGAATGCAGATAAAAAAAATTCCATAAAAAAAGACAAGAAAAATAAGGCCGAAACCAGCGATAAGGAAAAACATCTGAAGAAGAATAAAAAACTATCAGCAGCAGGTATGCAACAACGTTATGAAGACATCCATTTTGTAGATTCCACCCGGAGCGTATGGAATTATTCATTGTTCACCGAAGAAGATATCCGTAATTTTCAGAATGGTACACATTACCGGTTATACGATCTGTTCGGGCCGCACCGGATAGAAGTGCTTGGAACGCCCGGTTATTATTTCGCAGTATGGGCTCCCAATGCCACCTACATATCGGTGATCGGGAATTTCAATGACTGGAATAATGAATCGCATCCGCTCTATGTAAGGCTCGACAAGTCGGGCATCTGGGAAGGATTCATCCCGAACATTTCCAAAGGCGAGATATACAAATATCATATTCACGGGTACAAGGGAAAAAAGCAGGACAAAGGCGATCCCTATGCCAATTTCTGGGAGCAGCGCCCCCGAACCGCTTCCATTACCTGGGAGCTGGGATATGAATGGCACGATGACCAGTGGATGAAAGAACGCAAGACGCATAACCGCCTCGATGCACCCTGGTCGGTATATGAAGTGCACCTCGCAAGCTGGATGAGGCCCGATAAGAACAATGAAGAAAGCTACAATACCTACGACCAGATCCGCGAGCGCCTCGTTCCTTATGTAAAGGAGATGGGCTTTACCCATATCGAGCTGATGCCCATCATGGAACATCCTTTCGACGGAAGCTGGGGCTACCAGGGAACAGGCTATTTTGCTCCTACTTCGCGGTTCGGCGACCCGCAGGGATTCATGGCGCTGGTAGATGCTTTTCACCAGGCCGGCATCGGCGTGATACTGGACTGGGTGCCATCGCATTTTCCTTACGACGACCACGGGCTCTTTATGTTCGACGGGGCCAATACGTATGAATATGCCGACATGCGCAAAGGTTTTCATCCCGACTGGAATAGCTATATCTTCAATTACAAAAGGGGAGAAGTAAAATCCTTCCTCATCAGCAGCGCCCGCTTCTGGCTTCATCAATTTCATGCCGACGGCATCCGCGTGGATGCAGTAAGCTCCATGCTGAAGCTGAATTATTCGCGCAAGCATGGGCAATGGGAACCCAATGAATATGGGGGCGATGGCAACCTCGAAGCCATTGCATTTATCAAAGACCTCAATGAAACCATTTTCCGCGATTTTCCCGACGTGCAGACCATTGCCGAAGAAGCCACCGACTGGCCCGGCGTCAGCAAGCCTACTTATGCAGGCGGCCTTGGCTTCGGCATGAAATGGATGATGGGCTGGATGCACGATACGCTGGATTATTTCAAAATGGATCCCATCAACCGGCAATATCATCAGGACAAGTTTTCCTTCAGCATGATGTATTATTACGATGAGAACTTCATGCTTCCCCTCAGCCATGATGAAGTGGTGCATGGTAAATCGCCCATGATCTATAAAATGCCGGGCGATGAATGGCAGAAATTTGCGAACCTCCGCCTGCTCTATACGTATATGTTCACTCATCCCGGCGGCAAGCTGCTGTTCATGGGCAATGAGTTCGGGGCTACCGATGAATGGAATTATAAGTCCGAACTCCAGTGGCACCTGTTCCAATACGATGCCCACCGCCTGCTTAAAGATTGCGTGAGAGATTTGAATTTATTATTGAGAAAGGAGCCTGCTCTATATGAGAATCAATTCAATATTTACGGTTTTGAATGGGTCGACCTGAACCACCGGCCCGAAAGTGTGGTGGCATACCGGCGAAAGGGAAAGGATCCCGGGCAGGATCTGCTTATTATTTTGAATATGACGCCGGTAGTGCGGATGGACTGGAAAGTATATGCGAGAGGCAAAGCCGCATGGAAAGAGATTTTCAACAGCGATGCAAAAAAATACTGGGGAACCGGCGATGTGTACAATCCCGATCCTGGCGTTCATTTGGTGGATAAAAAGGAGAAGCTCTATGAAATAAATGTTCATCTGCCGCCGTTAGGAGCAATAGTTTTAAAATAAGTCGTGAGACGTCAATCGTTGGTCATGAGAAAAGATTCACTATCCGTTGCTCCCGACCGGCGTCTCCCGGCTGACCGCCGATCGCCATGAAAACTATCCTTCTCTTAACCTGTGCCGTTTCTTTGGTCAAGCTGCTGGCTGCACAATCTCCCGACAGTTCCAACTTTTTTTATCAAAAAGGGCTCGAAGAAAAAAAAGGCCGCCTTTATATGGCTGCTTTCAACGATTTCCAGAAATCCCTGCAATACCGCGCCGACAATGCCGATGTGCAGCGCGATCTGGGGCTTACTGCCGTTGAGCTGAGAAAATATGAAAATGCCAAGCAGGCTTTCCTCAAAGTAAATGAACTGAAAAAGGATGATCCTGTGGCTACGGAAAACCTGGCCCTCCTGTATTTCTGGACTCATCAATGGCCGCAGGCCGTGCAATATGCCCAGCAGGCGCAGCAATTGAATACAGGGAAGAACTGGAATTATATTATCGGCAGAAGCTATTATGAACAGGAAGATTACGGTCATTCCTATAAATACCTCCAGGCTGCTGCAAAGGAAGATACGGCCAATGCGGAGATCCCTTACCTGCAGGCCCGCTCTTTTGTAGACATGAACAATTACAAAGCAGCCATTCCTTTTTTCCAGAAAGCCATTGCCCTGGATTCGAGCCGCACACAATGGATCTATGAATGCGCGCTTACCTTTGCCACGATCTATGACGATAAATCGGCCATCAAATACTATGAGCTTGCCGCTGCCAGGGGTTACAAAAAGGATAATGATTTTTATGAGAACCTCTCCGATTCCTATATCGCTGCCGGGCAGCCCGAGAAGGGATTGGAGCTGATGCTGAAAGTGCTGGAGAAAAAACCCGCCGACCTCGATCTGCTCTACAGTATTGCCAATACTTATTACCGGATAAAAAAATACGACCAGGCCATCGACTATTGGGACAGGATACTTTCCTTCGATAAAGAAAATGCCAAGGCGCTTTACATGATCGGCATGTCATACCTGAAGAAAGGGGATTCCGGCAAAGGAAAACAGCTTTGCGATAAAGCCATTGAAATGGATCCCTCGCTGAAAAATCTCCGCGAGGAAAGAAAGATCGAGATGTGAGCCTGCTTTCGCGCCAACGGCATATTTTACGAATTTTTTCGTGGATCGCTTTCCGCATTTCCAGTTTAACAAAAGCTTAACCGCGATGCAATAATACCGTGCAACATTTTGCGAAACCTTGTCCCCATTGGTTTGTATTCGATTTTTTGAGCTTTTCCAACAGCATTGTCTGCAACTTCAGTAGAGAAATCAAAAAGGGCTTACCGGGCACATATATTGGCTTGACTTGGGCTTTTGCTGAAAATACTTTTACATCAGCAAAACAATTTTAGTCATGAAACAACATTCCGTTACTGCATCCTGTTGCTGTTTAGCCGTACTCATCGGGGCTTTTATTATAGCCAATCCGGCAACAGCTCAAACCAAGACCCATCTGGTCTTAAACAATTCAAAATTATTGAACGCAACCGTTCCGTCTTCGGAACTCAAGCCCGTGGTGAACGGAGAATCCGGCCGCCTGAATGCGATCCATGTGAAGGCCATGCGCGATTTCAAGAAAAAATATCCCGACATCGAAGGCGAACAATGGTTCCTGATCCCGAATGGATTTATGGCCACGTTTGCAGTGGATAGTGTGAAGAACAGGATACTGTATGATTCCCGCGGCGATTGGACGTACAGCGTTCTTTATTACAGCGAAAAAAAGCTTCCCAAAGACGTGCGGGCGCAGGTGAAGTCTACCTACTACGACTATGCGATAACCGGCATCGATGAAGTACAGGTGCCGGGCAAAACGATCTATATCGTGCACCTCGAAGATCAATCCACCTGGAAAAAGCTGCGCATCTGCGACGGCGAAATGGAAATTATCGAAGATTTCAACAAAAAGTAAAATTTAATGTGCGAATGGCTGATGTGCGAATTTGCGAATGCTTAATGCTGAATTGCATCACAATAATCAACCTCCTTCATTCGCACATTAGAAATTCGCACATCCGCACATTAGATTTACATTCTTTCCGGCACTTTGATCCCCAGCAATTGCATAGCGGATTGCAGTACGGTGGCGGTGAGCAGCGACAATTGCAATCGCAGTTGTTTTTTGGCAGCAGTCTCGGCCCTGCTTACCGAATGCTCGGTGTAGAATGAATTGAAGGTTTTCGCGAGGTTGAAAGCATAGTTGGCAATCACAGACGGATTCATTTCTTCGCAAGCCTGTTCGATCATGACAGGATAACGCTCGAGTTGAATGATCACGGCTTTTTCGAGGGGCAGCAGGGCTTCGGTTTGCTGCGCTGCGCTTATCGTTTCTTCTTCCTTTCTCAATATGGATCGTATGCGTGCATACGTGTATTGTACAAAAGGGCCGGTGAATCCATGAAAGTCGATCGATTCTTCCGGATTGAAGACCATTTTCTTTTTCGGGTCAACGCGAAGCAGGTAAAATTTCAGCGCGCCCAGGCCGATGGTATCGTATAATGATTTCAGTTCCGCTTCTGTAAAATCCTGCACTTTTCCCAGCTCCTGCGTATGCCTGGCTGCAATGGAAACCATTTCATCGACCAGGTCGTCGGCATCCACCACAGTGCCTTCGCGCGTTTTCATTCTGCCAGTAGGCAGCTCAACCAGGCCATAGCTTAAATGATGAATGCCGCCGGCAGCAGGCAGATCCAGCTTTTCGGCGATCAGCTTCAATACCTTGAAATGATAGTTCTGTTCGTCGGCCACCACATGGATGCTGAGGTCGCAGTGGTATTCTTCATATTTTTTTACGGCAAGGCCGATGTCCTGCGTAATGTACACGGCAGTGCCGTCCCTTCTCTGCACGATCTTCTGATCCAGTCCGTCGTTGCTGAGATCGATCCATACGCTGTTGTCGTCTTTCCTGAAGAACACTCCTTTTTTCAACCCGAATTCCACCAGCTCCTTGCCGAGCAGGTAGGTATCGCTTTCATAATAGATCTTATCGAAATCGGTGCCGATGCGTTTATAGGTTTCATCAAAACCCGCATACACCCAACTGTTCATGGTCTTCCAGAGCTCCATCACATCGGGCTTGCCGGCTTCCCAATCCACCAGCATCTGCTGCGCAGCTTTCATGATCGGCGCTTCCCTTTCTGCTTCTTCCTTGTCCATGCCCTGCGCCATCAATGCCTGCGCCTGTTTTTTATGCTCTTCCCCGAAACGCACGTAATAATCTCCCACAAAATGATCTCCCTTGATGCCGGTGCTTTGAGGAGTGGCGCCGTTGGCAAACAGCTTCCAGGCGATCATGCTTTTGCAGATATGGATGCCGCGGTCGTTGGCAATGCAGGTCTTCACGATATCATAACCACTGGCCTTATAGATCTCGGCCACGCTCCATCCTAAAAAGTTATTGCGGAGATGACCGAGGTGCAGCGGCTTGTTGGTATTGGGAGATGAATATTCAACCATCACACGGATGCCTTTTTTTTCGCAGCGGCCGAATTGTGCGTCGTTGTGATGTTCCTGTAAAAATTGCGTCCAGACCGTATCGGCGAAGCTGAGATTAAGAAAGCCTTTAATGACATTGAAGCGGGAAATAAGATGAGGGTTACGGTCGAGCAACAACTGTCCGAGCTCATTGCCCAATGCCTCCGGCGATTTCTTCAGCATCTTCACAAAAGAGAACAGCACCACTGTATAATCGCCTTCAAATTCAGGCTTGGTCTCATTGATCAGAATATCCTTTGCATCAACGGAAAGCTGATATTCTTCAAAGACAATCTCCTGAACGGCATTCCTTATCCGGCTAACAATATCCATTTCTTGATTGATAAGCTGCAAATATAATGTGGGAAATGTGAAAATGTGGAAATGTGAAAATGCGGGAAAACGAACTGAAAGATAAGCTCATTTCCACATTTCCACATTCCCCACATTTCCACATTTGTTTTCTATCTTTGCGCAACCTTTATGGCAAAAAAATGGCTCCTCTCTTTTATTGATTTTTTTTATCCTCCTTTCAGCAGGATCATGCCGGCGCAAACCTTCCGGTATGCGGCCTGCGGCGGGGCCAATACTTTGCTCGGGTTCCTCATCTATACATTCAGCTATAAGGTGCTTTACAAGGAGCGCGTGTTCGATCTCGGCTTCTATGCATTCAAGCCACATATTGCTTCGCTGATCACGGCATTCCTTATCAATTTTCCCCTCGGCTTCATACTCATGAAATACCTGGTTTTCGTGGATTCCAATATCCGCGGCAGGGTGCAGTTGTTCCGCTATTTTTTTGTTTTTGCCAGCAATCTTGTGCTCAATTATGTATTGCTTAAAATCTTGGTCGAATACCTGTACATGAATGCCATCCTGGCCCAGGTTATTTCAACGGCGGTAGTCATTACCGTTAGTTATCTGCTGCAGCGCCATTTTACGTTCAAGATAAGGCCGGCGGAAATGGAGCAGACGGAAGTGGATTAAAGCTCGGAAAGCCTTTTCATGAAATCGTCCTTTCTTCTTGTGGAGACTTCGATCTCGGTATTGTCGCTCATGGAAACCCTTCCTCCTTTTCCCCGGTTATACGATTTTATATAATGGAGATTGATGAGATGGGATTGATGCACGCGGAAAAAATGATATTCGCCCAGCAGCTCTTCAAATTCCTTGAGTGTCCTGGCCACCGTCATTTTCTTACCTTCCTTTAAATACAGCGTGGTATAGTTGATGGTAGATTCGCAACGGATGATATCATTCACTTCCAGAAAGGTTAATCCGCTTACAGTAGGCACGCTGATCTTTTTCGATATGCCCCGGATGTTTTTGAGATTATGAAAAAGGGCGTCCATTTTTCTGGACAGCTCTTCCTTCGATATTTTTTCCTCCAGCTTTTGCACGGCCTGCCTGAGGTCGCCGGCATCCACAGGCTTGAGCAGGTAATCGAGTGCGCTGAAGCGGAAAGCCTGCACTGCATATTTTTCATAAGCAGTGGTGAAGATCACGGAAAACGCAGGCTCTTTGAACTGCTTCAGCAGGTCGAAGCCCGTTTTTTCTTTAAGCTGTACATCGAGGAACACCAGGTTAGGCTGCCATTTTTTGATGCCCGCCAAACCATCTTCCAATGTCTGGTAGCTGCCTGCCAGCCGGATCGTTTGCGCGCAGTGCATGGCCAGCAATCCGGATAGCCGGTCGATGCAGTGCTGCTCATCGTCGATGATAATGGCGCTGATCATTGCGTTTTCATATTAATATATTAATGTTCAAAACCCAGCTCCAACGGCAGTGTTACTTCAGCCCTTGTTCCTTCCGGAAGATCGGAGAGCTCCATGGAAGCATTGGCATTTTTCATTTTGTTGATGATATCGATGCGCGAGCGGGTGATCTTCATGCCCAGCGATTTTCTAAAAGCGCCGTGCTCTCCATTGACCTGATTTTTTCTTCCCACGCCATTATCTTCTACCACGCAATGGATCATATCGCCTTCCTTGCGGATATGAACCTGTATCCTTCCTCCGCCCGGTTTTGTAGCAAGCCCATGCCAGATGCTGTTCTCCACAAAAGGCTGCAGGATCATGGGCGGAATGAGCGTTGTTCCGGGATCGATATCCTGATCCACTGTTATCTCGTAGCTGAATGCCTGTTTCAGCCGCATCGATTCCAGTTGCATGTACAGCTCGAGCGTATTGAGATCATCCGAAAGGCTCACTTCTTTTTGTTCCGAATGCTCGAGCGTAAGCCGCATAAGCCTGGCAAATTTGCTGAGGTATTCATCGGCTTCGCGGATATTGTTCTTCAAAATATAATCGCCGATAGAGTTGAGGGAATTGAAGATAAAATGCGGGTTCATCTGCGAGCGCAGCGCTTTCATTTCAGTGTCGGCCACCTGCGCCCTGAACTCGGCTTCTTTCTGCTGCTCCTGCGCATCGCGATTGCGTTTGTAAAAAATGAAGATGATGAGGCCGGTCAGCAGAAGCAAGGCTCCGCCTGCAATGGCAATATTCCTGATGAGCTGCTGGCGGCTGATCTCTGCCGCTGCCAGCGCCTGCTGTTTATCCTGACCGGCTTTGATGAGGGCCTGTTGTTTGTCGAACCCGTACTGCATTTCCTTTCGGGCGATCTCCAGCTTTTTTGCATCATTGATGATGCTGTCTTTAACGCGACTGTAATTTTTATAAGCATCGAGCGCTTTGGCATAGTTGCCTTGCGCAGAATAGGTCTCGCTTAATTGTTCCCATGCTTCTCCCTGGGCATCGAGTGCGCCGATCGACTGTGCCGCCTGCAGCGAGCGCTGATAATAGCTCAGTGCTTTCGGATAACGGTCGGATGGGTTCAATCCTTTCTGTATAAAGTAAGACGCGGGGGCGTGGCGCCAGGCCGATCCGATCTGGCCAAGGGCAAAGGCAGCGCCAAGCTCGTTGTTAAGTTGCTCATACAGATCGAGGGAGCGCTGCGAATGATCGATGGCATTGGCATAATCGCCGAGCTTATTGTATGCGGCGCCCATGTTCGAGAGCGTGCTGGCCGTTCCGGATTTCAATCCCAGCTCCTGCGTAATATCCAGCGCCTGGCGGTAATAGGGAAGGGCTTTTGACGGATCGCCGGCTTCATCATAACAATTGCCGATATTGCCCAGCACCTGCTGTTCCTGGTAACGGTTGCCGGTATGCCGGTAAATAGTCAATGCCTTGAAATGATAATCG
>CAYYZJ010000124.1:0-10136 GCA_964475615.1 uncultured Flavitalea sp.
TTGGGTTCGGCATTGCTTCCATGACCTTCCGCATCTATAACCGGTGGGGACAAAAAGTTTTTGAATCCAATAATCCCAATTTGGGATGGGACGGCAATTTCAACGGCAAACCTCAACCTATGGACGTGTATGCCTATACCCTTGAAGCCAGCTTTTTCGACGGTTCGCGAACAACCAGAAAAGGAGATATCACGTTAATCAGATAAGAGCCGTAAATTTATAAGGAGAAAGAACTATGAAGCAGATGGTACAGTTAAGGAGGATGGTATCCATTACCTTGTTGAATATTGGTGCGGTTATGCTGGCGCAGGCGCAAGACCTGCATTTTTCGCAATGGTTCAATTCGCCGCTCACCACCAATCCGGCCAACACAGGCTTTATTCCGGATGCCGATTACCGCATAGGCGCTAATTACCGCAATCAATGGTCTGCGGTGATGGCAGTGCCTTACCAGACCATGAGCATATTCGCCGATGCCCAGGTATTTCGCAACAGGATTGAATCGGGATGGCTTGGACTGGGCGGAGTGGTTCTGCACGATGTGGCGGGCTCGGGCAGCCTTACTACCACGCGGGTATACGGATCAATTGCTTACCATCAAATGCTCGGATATTCCAGTCTGCTCACTGCCGGCTTCAATGTTGGCTGGACAAACAAAAATATCAATAGCGCAAACCTTAAATTTCCGGATCAGATCCAGCAAGGCTTCTTTGACAATACGCATACTACAAATGTTTACCTCGATAAGCCCAGTATCAATTATTTCGATATGCAGGTAGGTATGAACTACGCTTATTTTCCAACGCGGAATATTTATGTGAATGCCGGATTTTCCGTGCAGCATATCAATAATGCAAGGGAATCATTCTTCACTTCAGACCCTCCGGGCTTCGATAGTCGCATTCCCCGGCGCTATATCGGCTTCCTCAACGGCAGCTTCAAGACCAGCGACCAGGTGATCATCAATCCCATGGCTTATTATACCAACCAGGCAGGGGCCTCAGAGACCGTCGGCGGACTGAATGTGCAGTATAATTTATCGGGCGATGGCGACCAGCAGCTCATCGGCGGCGTGTATTATCGGGTAGGCGATGCCGTTATACCGATGATCGGATTCATCTACAAGGGAATAAAGCTGATGTTCACCTACGATGTCACCATTTCTTCATTAAAGAGCTACAATGGCAACCGAGGCGCCTGGGAGTTTGCGCTGATCAGGAACGGATTTTATGACGAGTACAACGGCAACAAGCGGCAGTCGCTGTGCCCGAGCTTCAAGCAGTAACGACCGTCAGTCGTGAATCGTGAATCGTGAGTTCGAGTTATACCTCACGACTGACGACTGACGATTGACGATTCACGACTGACGATTCACGATCAAACATTCCCTATTTTTACAAAAAATTTGTTACATGCAGTTGGTGGCCGGAAAAGGAATCATCGATGCCGGGCTGATCGCTCAGTTCAAACAGATCGTTGGCGAAGATCATGTTCTGCTCGATGAAGAATCATTGGCGCATTATGCGCACGACGAAACAGAACATCTTTATTATCCGCCCGAGGTGGTGCTGAAGCCCCGCACTGCAGCAGAGATCAGCGCCGTTATGACCATCTGCAACCGCAACCGCATACCCGTTACGCCGCGTGGTGCAGGAACCGGTCTCAGCGGAGGCGCCCTTGCTCAATTCGGCGGCGTGCTCATCTCCACCGAACGCATGAATTCGATCATCGACATCGATGAGCGGAACAACCAGGTCACTACCGAACCCGGCGTCATCACCGAAGCATTGCAAAATGCGGTAAAAGAAAAAGGGCTGTTCTATCCGCCCGATCCTGCCAGCCGCGGCTCCTGTTTTATCGGAGGCAATATTTCCGAGAACAGCGGCGGCCCTAAAGCCGTTAAATATGGCGTGGTGCGCGATTATGTGCTGAACCTGGAGCTGGTATTGCCCACAGGCGAGATCATCTGGACAGGCGCCAATGTGCTGAAAAATTCCACGGGTTATAATCTCACTCAACTGGTGGTAGGCAGCGAGGGAACGCTCGGCATCGTAACAAAGATCGTATTGAAGCTGATCCCGCATCCCAAATACGACCTGCTGATGCTGGTTCCTTTCAGATCAATCGAAAAAGCGGGAGAAGCGGTGAGCGCCATCTTCCGCGCAGGCTATACGCCCAGCGCCCTGGAGCTGGTGGAGATCGATGCGCTCAGGATCACCAGCCGCTTTGTCGACAGCAATGCCGTTCCCATCACCGACGATACGGCAGCGCATCTCATCATCGAAACCGACGGCAATCATCCCGACCTGCTGATGAACGAAATGGAAGCCATTGCCGCCGTGCTGAACGAATATGAAGCCGGCGAAATATTCTTTGCCGACAGCGCCGCACAAAAAGCAGAGCTGTGGAAATTACGGAAACGGGTAGCCGAAGCCGTAAAGATCGACGGATATACCATTGAGGAAGATACTGTAGTGCCGAGAGCCGAGCTGCCTGCACTGATCAGCGGCGTAAAGCAACTGGGCAGGCAATACGGCTTTCATGCCGTATGCTATGGCCATGCCGGCGATGGCAACCTGCATATCCGGATCAAAAAGCAGGGCACGGCCAACAGCCAGGACGATCCGGAAATGCAGAAAGGGCTGAGGGCATTGTTCGAGCTGGTTCACGGGCTGGGCGGCACCATCAGCGGAGAGCATGGCATAGGGCTGGTTCAGAAAGGGTTCATGGATATTGTGTTCAATGAAACCCAGTTGCAGCTTATGCGTCAGATCAAAAAAGTGTTCGATCCAAACAATATCCTAAATGCCGGCAAAATTTTCAATGACTAAAAAGAATCTATATGACGAAAAAAATATTGCTGTTTTCCATATTATCCCTCATGCTGGCCACTGCATTTGCGCAGGATGATGAGCCCCGAAGGCCGGTGCAGGACGAAGCGCCTAAAAAAGGGTTCGATAAATCGAGACTGTTCTTCGGCGGCAATTTCGGACTGAATTTCGGAACCTATACGGTGATCAACGTATCGCCTCAACTGGGTTATCGCTTTACCGATCGTTTTGCAGCAGGAGCCGGCATCAATTATATTTATTACAATTACAAAAGCTATTATTCCGACGGCTCGCTTTATTCAAAAGATATTTACAGTTATGCCGGCATGAATGTGTTTGGAAGAGTATATCCCATCCAGCAGTTCTTTATCCAGGCGCAGCCGGAGTTGAATTATGTTTGGGGGAAGACAAAATATTATGACGGCTATCCCGATTATAAGCTGAAAGGACAGTTCGTGCCCAGCCTGCTGTTGGGCGGAGGCGCTGCCATTCCTGCCGGCAGTGGCGCTATCACCATCAGTGTGCTGTATGATGTACTGCAGAACAGGCTGTCTCCGTACTATCATCAGGCCGTATATGGGATCGGATTTAACTTTGGCTTTTAATTCTCCTTAAACGGCAGTCGGCTTAAACTTAAAGAAAGCTTTAATTCCTTCTCCCCAAAAAAAATTGCCTGCTTTTTTGTTTTCATCTCCCAGTCCAATTAACACAAAAAAGCAGGCAAAATACATTTACCGAAAGAGCTCAGAAAAAAGAAAAGGCTACATCAAGGATTTGGATTGCGGTCTCAGAGGAACCCGGGGTTTTCAAGGGTTCGGATTATCGTTCTATAAAACTAAAACCGGTACACTTGTTTCCCGGATGGGAATTAAAATTAGAAAGTTGATTGACATTGGACTTTGCATGGATTTCATAGAATAATTGGAAAATCTTTCTGGACGGTAATCTAGGACATTGGATAGTCTGAGGTTGCTAATCCTCGTCAATCAACTTCAAAACAAAAATATGCGGGCATCAGCATGTAACCAATAGCACTACTCCTTGATTTTGGCCTTGCAGTTTTTACTGGCGCTTTCGTAAGATACTCTGACCCTTCGTGGAAAATTACGATGATCAACTGCGTAAATACCCGAAATAAAATTAGTTTTTAGTATAATCCGAAATGGCATAATTTCGTAATAACCCTATAGTAAGTATCACAAAAAATTCGCATTTTAGCAGGCTATGTAAAACTAACCCTGCTTTACAGGCGCAACCCGTAAACCGTAATTTAAACCGTATGAAAAAACCTGAAATGAATAAGGCTATAAAAGTAGTTATTGCAGATGACCACACCCTGTTCAGAGCAGGCGTAAAAACCGCATTGTCTGTGAAAAAGGACGTGGAACTAGTTGCAGAGGCCGATAACGGCATGCAACTGCTCAACCTGCTCAAGCACATCGAGCCCGATGTGATCCTGCTGGACATACAGATGCCCATCATGGACGGCATTGCCACCCTGCCCGAGATCCGCAAGCTCTATCCGCATGTTAAAGTGATCATCCTGTCCATGCATAACGACCATTCCATGATATCCAAGCTGATGGAGATCGGCGCCAATTCCTATCTCACCAAGAATTCGGATTCGGAAACCATCTATAATGCCATCAAAACCTGCTATGAACAGGAATTCTTCTTCAATGAACTGACCAATAAGGCTTTGCTCACCGGCTTGCGCACCAAGCGTACCGATGGCGGCTCGCCCCAGGAAGTGCACCTTTCCGAAAAAGAGCTTACCATCCTGAAGCTGATGTGCGAGGAAAAGACCACCAAGGAAATAGCCGACCTGGTGGATATCAGCCCCCGTACCGTTGAAGCGATCCGCGACAAGCTGAAGACCAAGACCGGCGCCAAATCCATGGCCGGCCTCGTGATGTATGCAGTAAAGAACGGGATCATAGAGCAGCAATAAATGTGAATACCTTCATCAATCACAACGGCAATCTTCTCCCATCAGATCAGCCCGTTATCGGAGCAGCCAACCGTGGATTCCGCTATGGCGATGGTGTTTTTGAAACGATCAGGGTAACAGCAGGCCAGATTGCGCTGGTCAATTATCATATTGAACGCCTGTTTTCCGGAATGAACCTGCTTCAGTTTGAGCGGCCTGCTTCTTTTACGCAGGATATGCTCACCCGGCAGATCATCGCGCTTTGCGAAAAAAATAATCATAGCCCTTCCGCGCGGGTGCGCCTTTCGGTTTTCAGAGGCAATGGCGGCTTGTATGATCCGGAAAACCATCTCCCCAATTACATTATCGAAACCTGGCCCCTGCAGGAAATCCCGGATGAAAAAGACCTTAGGACCGGCATTTTCCCGGATGGGAGAAAAACGATGGACTTGTTCAGCAACCTCAAATCCGCCAACTACCTCATCTATGCCATGGCTGCACTGTATGCAAAAAACCAGGGGCTGGACGATTGCCTGATCCTGAACAGCGCAGGCCGCATCTGCGACAGTACCATCGCTAATATATTTTGTGTGAAGAAAGGCATTATCTGCACACCGCCGCTTTCGGAGGGATGCGTTGCCGGTGTGATGCGAAGGCATTTGCTGGAACAGGCAGCTCATGCAGGATATAAAGTTTTGGAAATGGAGATGGACGCCTCATTCCTGCTCGGCGCCGACGAGCTTTTTTTGACGAATGCCTTACGGGGTATCCGCCCGGTAAAGCAGTTGGGCGATAAAAACTATGGAAGCAAGATCGGTGTTTCCCTCCATGCCCTTATCAATAAAACTACAACACTGCAGCCTGCGGATTGATGTTTGAATAGGTATGCAGGAACCGGTCAACAGCCCGCCTGCCATCTTCTCCCAAAGAAAGGGAATAATCATTTACATAAAGATCGATATGCTGGCGCATTACACGTTCATCCATTTCCTGTGCATGCTGCACCACATATTCCGGCAATTGGGGATAGCGCTGAAAAGCATATTCCACACTCTGCCTGATAAGCTCATTGATCTTTTTCTGTATGGCAGGATCGATATTTTTTTGAACAACGATGCCTCCTAACGGTATGGGACAACCGGTTTTCTCTTCCCAGAAGTTACCCAGGTCCATTAATTTCTGCAGTCCTTTTTGCGCATAGGTGAAGCGGTTTTCATGAATGATGACCCCGCAATCCACTTTGCCGCTCAGTACCGCATCTTCTATATCGGAAAATATCATGAATTGCTTGCGCCCGGCCTCGGGAAAAGCGAGAGAGAAGAGGATATGCGCTGTGGTATTTTTTCCCGGTATCGCTATGGTGCATTGATCGACCTCAGCAAGCGGGATGGCTTTCCGCGAAATGAGCAGCGGGCCGACGCCTTTGCCCAAAGCCCCTCCGGAATCCAGCAGATCATAACGGTCAAGCACCAGCGGCAATACGCCATAGCTGATCTTGCTGAGCTGCAGCCTGCCCTGCAATGCCCACTGGTTAAGGGTTTCAACGTCTTCCAGCAGGGTATCGAACAATAATCCGCCGGTATCGATCTTGTGATTCACCATGGCGTCGAAAATAAAGGTATCGTTGGGGCAGGGGCTAAATCCTAAAGTAAGTTTCATCCTTATCGGCGAGTTTATTCATTAATGAAATCAATTCTTCATTCAGGTTCAGTATGGCTTTTTTGATATCCCATTTTGTTTTGTCGCGCTCCCCGATGTCGTTCGACACGGTTCTCAATTGCAGGAACGGCACTTTTTCCTGCAGGCATACATAATGCAGCGCCGCGCCTTCCATGCTTTCAACAACCGGGGCAAGGTTTTGTTGATACCAGGCTATCCTTTCCTTATCGGTGCTGATTTCGTTTACCGTGATGGCCGTCACCGCTTCGAGCGAGGTCAGGGACAAGAGGCTTTCATAAGGGTTCGGCAGACTGGCATTGCTGTAAGGAGCGGCGTCGGGATTGGCCAGTTGCAGATCGAAGATGCTCTTGAACCGGTTGTGTTCATACACGCCCAGGTCGGCGGGGATCTCTTTTCCGATCACCACAGTTTCGCCCGGTTTTTTGCCGGTAAAGCATCCGCCGATGCCTGCTTGAATAATCAGCGAAGGCCGCCTTCTGCCAATTTGCCGCATCAGCGAATAAGCCGTAGCCATAGAACCTATCCCGGTTATGGCTGTTTGTGTATCGTGCCCGGATTTATGCCGCTGTTGTTCAATAAAATCAGCCGCAGTCCCGATTTCAAAAGAGGTAGCCGCCGTTACAAGAATATGCATATCACAAATATCGTAATCAAAACCCAAGCATCCCATATCTCATATCCCGCATCTCACATTCCGTATCCTATGCCGTATCCCATATCCTACATACGCATCCCATACCTATATTTTTATTTTATATCCCGCATCCCGCATCTCGTACCCCGCATCCCGCCCCCCGTCCCGCATCTCGCCTCTCCTCCCTACCTTTGCAAAAATTTTTCCAAGTCATGGTTTACCTGACCCGTGTGGAGCATTTCAATGCTGCGCATAAACTATACAATCCGAACTGGAGCAGGGAACAGAATGAAGCTGTTTTCGGGAAATGTGCCAACGAGAACTGGCATGGGCATAATTACGAGCTTTATGTTACCATTAAAGGCCATCCCGACCCGGAGACCGGTTTCCTCTTCGATGTAAAAAAGCTGAGCGAGATCATCAAAAACCGGGTGATCGAAAAGCTGGATCATAAGAACCTGAACCTCGATGTGGATTTCCTGGAGGGCAAAATGTGCTCCACCGAAAACCTGGCCATCGGCATCTGGGAACAGCTTGTCCCCGGCCTGCCGGCCGAAGTGCAATTGCACAGCATCAAGCTTTATGAAACACCCCGCATTTATGTGGAGTATTTCGGATGATGGATCCTTTCATTTTAAATGAGCCGCCATGAGTAAAAAAGTCGCTATATTCAGGAAAGAACATTTCAATGCAGCCCATCGCCTTTTTGTTCCGGAATGGGACAATGCCAAAAACGATGCGGTGTTCGGCAAATGCAATAACCCGAATTATCACGGCCATAACTATGAACTGGTGGTAAAGCTGGTGGGAGAGCCTGATCCGAAAACCGGGTATGTGATGAGCCTGGCCGCGCTTTCGGATATCATCAGGGAAGAAGTGCTGGAAAAATTCGATCATAAAAACCTGAACCTGGATACCCCTTATTTCAGGAACATCAATCCAACGGCCGAGAATATTGTTAAGGTGATCTATGAAATACTCCGCGAAAAGATCGATCCGCAGCTCGATCTTACCGTAAGGCTCTATGAAACGGAAAGGAATTTTGTGGAATATCCGGGTGAATAATGTGCGAATTTGCGGATGGCTAATGTGCGAATGATAAATCGTAATTCATAAATAATGGCATATAAAAAACATGATCATTTCGACGATACGGTTACTTCAGGCCTTGTAGAGAATTACAGGGAATGCCTCAGGCTGCTGGGCGAAGACCCCGGCCGCGAAGGATTGCTGAAGACACCGGAGCGCATGGCCAAGTCCATGCAGTTCATGATGCAGGGATATAACCAGGATGCTTATGCGATCCTGAACTCTGCCAAATTCCATGAAGAGATCAGCGAGATGATCCTCGTAAAAGATATCGAGCTCTACAGCCTCTGCGAACATCATATCCTGCCTTTTTTCGGAAAGGCCCATGTGGCCTATATTCCCAACGGATGGATCACGGGGCTGAGCAAGATTGCCCGCATAGTGGATGTATATGCGCGCCGCCTGCAGGTGCAGGAAAGGCTCACCACGCAGATCAGGGATGCCATCAAGGAAACATTGAACCCATTGGGAGTGGCCGTTGTTATTGAAGCTTCCCATCTCTGTATGATGATGCGCGGCGTATCGAAGCAGAATTCGGTAACTACCACTTCGGCCTTCTGGGGAGAGTTTGAAAAAAACGAAACACGCAGCGAGTTTACCAAACTGATTTCCGCAAAATTGCATTAAAGTTTGTACTTTGCGCCCTTTTCAAACTAGACCTACATGAAGCATGCTTATGTTTTTCCGGGACAGGGTTCTCAGTTCCCGGGCATGGGAAAAAGCCATTATGAAAATAGCGTATTCGCCAAAAAACTATTTGAACAAGCCAATGAAATAGCCGGGTTCAGGATTTCCGACATTATGTTCAACGGCACTGAAGAAGACCTTAAACAGACCCGCGTTACCCAGCCCGCCGTATTCCTGCATTCCGTGATCGCATTCAAGAGTATCGATAATGTAAAGCCCGATATGGTGGCCGGCCATTCGCTGGGCGAATTTTCGGCGCTGGTGGCCAATGGCGTGATGAGCTTTGAAGATGCTCTGAGGCTGGTTTTCATCAGGGCGGAAGCCATGCAGAAGGCCTGCGAAAAAACGCCATCCACCATGGCGGTCATACTGTCGCTGGATGCATCCGTTATTGAAAGCATCTGTGCGGAAGTACAAAAGGAAACCGGCGAAGTAGTAGTGCCGGCCAATTACAATCACCCCCGTCAACTGGTGATCAGCGGCACTATAAAAGCGGTTGAGCTTGCCTGTGAAAGAATGAAGGCCGCCGGCGCCAGAAGAGCATTGTATCTTCCTGTAGGCGGCGCTTTCCACTCGCCGCTGATGGCTCCTGCAGAAGAGGAGCTGAGCTCGGCTGTTGACAAGGTTACTTTTTATAACCCCAGTTGCCCGGTTTACCAGAACGTGGTAGCCAAGGCGGTGATGGATAAAGAGGAGATCAAAAAGAACCTGGTTCACCAGCTCACATCCCCCGTTCGCTGGACGCAGAGCGTGCAGGCCATGATCGCCGACGGCGCTTCCTCATTTACCGAAGTAGGGCCGGGAAAAGTGCTGCAGGGTGTTATCGTCAAGATCAATAGTAATGTGCAGGTGAATGGGGTGAGTTGAGAATGTGGAAATGTGGAAGTGTGAAAATGTGGAAATTGCTGTTCTAAGATTGCTTAATCATTTTCAATTATTCATTTCTCACATTTCCACATTTCCACATTTCCCACATTTGCTAGAAATCAATAGAACAATTCATCCATCCGTTATCGATGCGGGCATTGTATTTTTTATAAAAGCGGATGGCCGGTTCGTTCCAGTCGAGCACCTGCCATACCATGCCGGCCAGCTTTTTTTCCCTCGCTTCCCCGATCAATCGCTCGAACAGTTGCTTGCCGATGCCTGCGCCCCTTGCTTTTTCCGTAACGAGAATGTCTTCCAGGTATAATCGCTGTCCCTTCCAGGTGGAATAACGGATATAGTAAAGCGCAAATCCAACCACTTCGCCCTTGCCTCCCGCATCGGGAACCGTTTCGGCCAC
>CAYYZJ010000125.1:0-3988 GCA_964475615.1 uncultured Flavitalea sp.
GGCCCCATTGAAAGCGCGGCCACCCGCATCAGTGTGATGGGCATCTGCAATAAAACAGCAGGCATACTCGCCAGCCTGATCTTCGGTTATATAGCCCTGAAAGATGCCGACCAGCTTACGGCAAACCTGAAAACAATGGATGCTGCCGCCAAAGCAGCAACCCTGAATGAGCTGGCTTCAAGAGTGGTTATTCCTTATATGATCATTGCCGGAGTGCTGGTTGCCCTGTCGATCGCGATCTTGTTTTCCTCACTGCCCGATATCAAAGATGAAAACAGTGCAGATGCCGGTAATGCCGGTCATTCCGCGGGCAAGACCAGCATATTCCGGTTCCCACACCTGCTGCTGGGCGTGCTGGCCATATTCGTATATGTGGGTGTGGAAGTGATGGCGGGCGATACCATCATCCCTTACGGTCATTCGCTGGGCATTGAAATGTCTACCGCCAAATTTTTCACCACGGCCACCCTGGTATGCATGCTGCTGGGTTATATTGCCGGCATCTTCCTTATTCCGAAATATATTTCCCAGGAAAAAGCACTGCGTATATGCGCCTGGCTCGGGATCGCCTTTTCATTGGTTGCCGTTCTTGCTTCAAAATACATATCGGTGGCCGGCATTGCAGCGCTGGGTCTGGCCAATTCATTGATGTGGCCGGCCATTTTTCCGCTGGCCATTAAGGGACTGGGGCGATTTACCAAAACCGGTTCTGCGCTGCTCATCATGGGCATTGCCGGCGGCGCATTGCTGCCCTTATTGTACGGATGGATTTCCGGTAAAACTTCGGGCCAGCTCGGTTATTGGTTGCTGTTGCCCTGCTATGCGTACATTTTATATTATGCAGTGAAGGGATATAAGATAGAAGGTTAATAAAGAGTTTTTATTTGTTTAATAAAATTTACTGACTTAATTTGATAAAGCAAATCTTTATTCTTTTGCATGGAAATCATACATGTGTCCGCAGAATGTTATCCTGTAGCCAAGGCCGGTGGATTGGGAGATGTAGTAGGAGCTTTACCTAAATACCAGAATCTTTTCGGACACATCGCCAAGGTGGTCATGCCCATGTACCGCACCAGGTTCCTGGCGGAGAACGAATGGGACGTGGTGCATAAAGGCTATACCAATCTCGGCAACTACTGGTTCAACTACACAGTCATTAAAGAGCGAACCAATAAACTGGGTTTCGATCTTTATCTTGTTGATATCAACGGCCTGCTCGACAGGGAAAGGATCTATGGCTATGACGATGATGCAGAGCGCTTCACCGCCTTCCAGATCGCTGTAGTGGATTGGATTGCTGCATGGAAACATCAACCTCATGTAATTCATGTTCACGATCATCATACGGGACTGATTCCTTTTATGCTCAGGTACTGCTACCGCTACCAGCACCTGCAGGATATTCCTGCTGTGCTCACCATTCACAATGCCCAATACCAGGGCTGGATGGGATGGGACAAAAGCATTTATATTCCTGCATGGGATAGATGGAAAGCGGGTATGCTCGACTGGCAAAACAACATCAACCCGCTGGCCAGCGGCATCAAGTGCGCCTGGAAAGTGACCACGGTAAGCCCGACCTATCTCGAAGAGCTGCGCTTTTCCGCCAATGGCCTCGAAGCCTTGTTCGAATATGAGAAAGGCAAATGCGTGGGCATACTTAATGGCATCGACACGCATGTCTGGGATCCGCAAACCGATGCTTACCTGAACGATCATTACGGGATAAGCGATGTTGACGAGGGCAAACAGAAAAATAAACAATCGCTCTGCGAACAGTTCGGCCTCAATCCGGAAAAACCACTGATCGGTTTTGTCGGGCGGCTGGTAGGGGAGAAAGGCGCCGATCTGCTGCCGCAGGCCATCGGCGATTCTTTTTATTATATCGGGCGAAAGATGAATTTTCTCGTGCTGGGCAGCGGGTTTCCCCAGGTGGAAGCGCAGCTCCGTGCCCTGAGCGGATTGAACCATGGAGATTATAATTTCTATATCGGCTATCATGAAGGGCTAAGCCATCTGATGTATGCTGCTGCGGATTTTTTGCTCATGCCTTCGCGGGTAGAGCCATGCGGGCTGAACCAGATGTATGCCATGCGCTATGGAGCGGTTCCTGTGGTAAGAAATACCGGCGGCCTGCGGGATACCGTCATCGATTTCGGAGATCCGGGAGGCTATGGCATCCGGTTCAACAATGCTGTTGTGGGAGATATCACCCAGGCTATCTGGCGGGCAGTGGAATTGTACCAGGAGCAATCAGCCATGGAGGAAATAAGGCAACGCATGATGCAGATCGATTTCAGCTGGGAAACCAGCGTAATGCAATATCTCGATCTGTATGCATCTTTGCAATGAGAAGGATCAGGAACAACAAAACAATTAAACCATAAAAGCGATTGTGTATGTCAAAAAAAGTATTAGCCGTGATCCTGGGAGGTGGCGCCGGCACCAGATTATATCCCCTTACCGCCAGCCGTTCCAAGCCCGCTGTTCCGATCGCCGGGAAATACCGGCTCGTGGATATACCTATTTCCAATTGCCTTAACTCGGGCATCGACCGCATGTTCGTGTTAACGCAGTTCAACTCGGCTTCGCTGAACAGGCATATCAAGAACACCTATCATTTCAGCGCATTCAGCTCGGCCTTTGTGGATATCCTTGCCGCAGAGCAAACGCCCGATAATCCCACCTGGTACCAGGGAACTGCAGATGCCGTGAGGCAATGCCTTCGCCATCTCGGCCCTTTTGAAAGCGAATACATCCTGATCCTTTCCGGCGACCAGCTTTACCAGATGGATTTCATGGAAATGGTCAACAACCACATCGCGCGCGAAGCCGAGATCACCATTGCCACCATTCCCGTTGCCGAGCGCGAAGCATCTGATTTCGGCATCATGAAAATGGATAAGGACGGCTATATCACTTCCTTCACCGAAAAGCCCAAAAAAGACATCCTGCCTCAATGGGCAAGCGATACCGGCCCCGCCATGCAGGCGCAGGGAAGGCATTACCTCGCTTCCATGGGCATCTATATTTTCAACCGCCAACTGCTGGCCGACATCCTGCAGAACGAATATGTGGAAGCCACCGATTTCGGCAAGGAGATCCTTCCCCAATCGCTGGGAAAATACAAGGTGATCAGCTATCAGTTCAATGGTTACTGGACGGATATCGGAAATATCTATTCATTCTTTGAGGCCAACCTCGGCCTCACCAAGGAGATTCCTGATTTCAATCTTTTCGACAACAACAAATCCATTTATACCCGCGCCCGCATGCTGCCTCCTGCCAAGATCAGCGGCAGCACATTGGAAAAAACGATCATTGCAGAAGGCTGTATCATCAACGCTTCGCGGATCGAGAACAGCGTCATCGGCATCCGCACCCGTATCGGAAGCGGCACCACCATTGTGAGCAGTTATTTAATGGGGATAGATTTTTATGAAACCATCGAAGAGATAGAACATGCACGCTCGCATGGATTGCCTACTGTCGGCATCGGCAACCGCTGCTATATCCGCAATGCTATTGTCGACAAGAACTGCCGCGTCGGCGACGATGTGCGCATCAACGGCGGCCCCCATCTCGAAAATACCGACCATTCCTTGTACACCGTGAAAGACGGGATAGTAGTTATCAAGAAAGGAGCCGTGCTGCCGAATGGATTTGTAATTTAAAATATTTCCACTTGAACATTGAGTGTTGAATATGTAATATTGTGTGTTTTTTACACATTATCTTTGGAACACTCAACACTCAACACTCAATAATCAACACTCAAGTAAACTCAAACACGTTTGCCATGCCCCCCAAGCCTCGCCTGTCTTTCCGGGATATCTTCAATATGAGCTTCGGCTTTTTCGGCATCCAGTTCGGATGGGATCTGCAGCGGGCCAATATGGGGCCGATCTATGAATACCTGAAAGCTTCTCCGGAACAGATTCCCCTGCTTTTTCTGGCGGCCCCGTTAACGGGACTGATCGTTCAA
>CAYYZJ010000126.1:0-2176 GCA_964475615.1 uncultured Flavitalea sp.
GACTGGTTGTCGGGGGCGCCGGCGTTCTTCCGTTCAGGAATTACCTGCTTAGCGGGTTCACGCAGCATTTCCTGGCCTGGCTCAGCATCGTGCTGTTCGCCGGCGTTCCGATCGTGGGGCTGCTTACCTGGCTGATCAGAAGGATCATCGGCGCTCGCTCCAGGAATAATTATCTCGGTTATATTTTCGGCAGCCTCTGGGTCATCGGCCTCATCAGCACCATTATCCTCATCGGGCTGGCAGTAAATAATTTCCGCACCAAGGCCAGCGTGGAAGATGAAGTGCAGCTTGTGCAGCCCAGTCGCGGTAAACTGCTGCTGAAAACAGTCGACCAGAAAATAGGTTACTACGGAAGCGACTGGTTCGGATTCAACTGGGATGAAAGCCCTTTTTACAGCATCAATGAAGACAGTGTGATGATGAATACCGTAAGAGTGAGCATCACCAAGAGCAAGGATTCCGAATACCATATCCATCGCATCAAGTTCAGCCATGGGAACAATCCTGTTGTTGCCAAGAACCTGGCCTCGCAGATACAGTTCGATATTCACCAGGCCGACACGATGATTTACCTGCCGCAGGGCTTTGCCATCACCCCGCATCAGAAATTCCGCAACCAGCAGGTATTGGTACTGGTGGAAGTGCCTGTAGGAAAGCGGATCATGATCGACAGGAATATCGACGACTACCACTGGTTCAACATAAACGTCAACCATCGCCACCGCAACTGGAATATAGACTGGGAAGATGACTGGAATGATACTTATTCCTGGAGCAGCAATGTGGAATACATCATGACAAACAATGGCCTTGAAAGAACCGACAGGAAAGACGAAAATACGGATGAGAACAGGGATAATGATAACAACCGGGATGCCGCACCCGACAATGGCGGATACCGCTACAAGCCGCACAGGGATTCCCTGAAAAAGGATACCTCGAAGCCAAAAACTAACGGCCAGGGCCAGCCGAAACAAAAAGAAGAAACCTCAAGCGCGGCATCGGAATCCGTTATGACCACAACAGAAACAGAGCATTTTCACAACTCTTTCTACATACTCACCGCTTTTGCTCAATGACCCGCCCGCTGCCTTGCAAACCGCTGGTTGGCAGGCAGGGTTGAAGTTGGAACAGGCCTCCGTTTTACACGGAGGCCTTCTTATTGACGGCATTCTCTTATTTTTGCCGGGCAATCTATTTCATGAAGACTACTCCTTTCACGCAAAAGCATATCGCCCTCAACGCCAGGATGGCGGAATTTGCCGGATACAACATGCCCATCAGCTATAGCGGAATCAATGACGAACACCAGGCCGTTCGCAGCAACGCCGGGGTTTTCGATGTGAGCCACATGGGCGAATTCATGCTCAAGGGCGAACATGCGCTCGATCTGATACAACGGGTAACCACCAACGACGCCTCAAAGCTCACTGCAGGCAAGGCCCAGTACAGTTGCCTGACCAATGATGATGGCGGCATCGTAGACGACCTCCTTGTATACTGCATCGAAGAGAACAAGACATACATGCTGGTGGTGAATGCCGCCAATATTTCGAAAGACTGGAACTGGATAAGCAGCCATAACCACAAGCAGGCGGAGATGCATGATATTTCCGGCAAGACCTGCCTGCTGGCCATCCAGGGGCCCAATGCCTGTAAAATACTGCAGCCGCTAACGGACATGGATATCCTCAATTTGAAATACTATTCTTTCGTGAAGGGAAGGTTTGCCGGGGTGGATAATGTACTGGTCAGCGCAACCGGATATACCGGCGCCGGGGGTGTGGAGATCTATTTCGAGGATAAGGGAGATGCAGCCGACAAGGTTTGGGATGCGATCTTTGAAGCCGGAAAGCCGCATGGGCTCAAGCCCATCGGGCTGGGCGCCAGGGATACCCTGCGCCTGGAGATGGGATACTGCCTGTATGGAAACGATATCGACGATACCACTTCGCCGCTCGAAGCCGGCCTGGGCTGGATCACTAAATTCAGCAAGGATTTCACAGCCAGGGAGATTTTGGAAAAGCAAAAAGCAGAGGGTGTGCAGCGGAGGCTGGTTGGGTTTGAAATGATCGAAAAAGGCATTCCCCGCCACGACTATGAGATCAAGGATTTTTCGGGGATGGTGATCGGGAAAGTGACCTCGGGCACCCAGTCGCCTTCGCTGGGAAAAGCC
>CAYYZJ010000127.1:0-4048 GCA_964475615.1 uncultured Flavitalea sp.
TCTCTCCTTTATTGAATTTTTCAGCAATGAACTCGCTGCCGATATTGGAAGTAAAGAGCACGATGGCATTGGAAAAATCGCCTTCCTTGCCCAGGCGGTCGTGCAGCTTTCCTTCGTCGAGGATCTGCAGAAAAATATCGAATACCGAAGGATGCGCTTTTTCAATTTCATCGAAGAGCACCACTGAATACGGCTTTTCCCTGATCCTGTTCACCAGCACGCCGCCTTCTTCATATCCCACATATCCGGGAGGCGCGCCATAGAGCAGGGCTGCAGAATGCTCTTCCTTGAACTCCGACATATCGAAGCGGATGAGAAAGGATTCATCGTTGAAGAGGAAATCGGCCAGCGATTTGGCCAGCTCGGTCTTGCCGGTTCCAGTAGGGCCGAGCAGGAAAAAGGAAGCAATGGGCTGACTGGCCTTGATCAATCCCGACCTCGATTCCAGTATGGCTTCCGTAACGGATCTGATGGCATGATCCTGTCCGACCACCCGCTTCTTCAGCACTTCTTCTGCCGTCAATAATTTTTCCCTTTCCCTGCTTTGAATTTTGCCCAGCGGAATTCCGGTTTTATGGGAGATGATCACCGCAATATCGCTTTTGCTGACCGTTTCTTTTTTCTCCGCGGCAAAGGCAATGAGCTTATCGATCGATTGCTGAAGATGGGATGATAATGCCGAAGGAATTTCCAGATCCTGGTATTCCTCGTTCTCTTCATTCAGCCTGTGCAGCAAAAGCGGGCTGATCTTGTTTTTGATCTCTTTCTGGCAGTATTTCAGCTCCGTCAGCAAGCTTGCCTGATCTGCAGTGCCATTGTTCAGTATCTTATCCAGGGCGGCTTTCACGGCCTGCAGCTCCTGAACCGAAGTATCGCCCATCATTTTAATGGCGGCCATGGTTCTGTCCATGATGTCGACAGCGGCATCAGGCAGTTTCCGGTCTTTCGAATAGCGCCTGGCCATATTCACGGCTTCCTGCAAGGCTTCTTCTTCTACTTTGAGATGATGGTGTTTTTCATACAAACCCGCAATATGCCTGAGCATGCTGACGGCGGTTTCCGCATCCGGCTCATTTACCCTCACCAGCTCGAAGCGCCTGCAGAAAGCTTCATCGGTTTCGATGTATTTTCTGTATTCTTCATTGGTGGTGGCGCCCAGCAAGGTGAGCTCTCCTCTTGCCAGCTCCGGCTTCAGCAGGTTCACCACGCCGGTGCCGATGGAGCCTTTGCTATCGAGCAACAGGTGTATCTCATCGATAAACAGGATCGCTTTTTCAAACTGCTTGATCTCTTTGATGATGTTCTTAAAGCGGTCTTCCACTTCTCCCTTGTATGAAGCGCCGGCCACCAGCGCGCCGGTATCGAGCTCGAAGAGCCTGGCGTTTTTCAGATCGCTGGTCACTTTACCGGCAATGATCAATTGCGCGAAACCATCGATCAGCGCGGTTTTGCCTACCCCGGGCTCACCAACGATGATCACATTGGGCTTGGTTCTTCTACCCAATACTTCCAGCACCATCCTCAGTTCCTTATCCCGTCCGATGATGGGATCGAGCCGGCCTTCTTCTGCCAGCGCGGTTTTGTCGGTGCAATATTTATATAAGGCATTTCCTTTGGGTGCGCGCTGGTCATCGGCAGCAGCGCCATTCAATGCAGGCTGGATGGCCTGCTGCAAATGGTTGTCTTCAACGGCCATGTCCATGACCTCTTTTTGCGTGAGCGGAAAGGTCTTTAGCTGATCTGCGCTGAACACAAGACCGGGCTTGAGCAATGCGGCCAGCACAGATACTGCATCCGTATGATCGCGGTTCAGTTGCAATGCGATCAGGTCGGCCAGTTCGAGCGCTGCGGTGGTCTTGCCGTCGGCAGGCGGATTTTCAGGCGGCTTGCCGGCTTTGGGATAGTTCTCCATCCTGATCTCCGCCCATTCGCGCATGAAATGAATGTCTTTTTGAAAAGAGGCCAGCCAGGAGGCAAGCCCGATCTCATTGTGCAGGATGGCCTGCAGCAGGTGTGCGGCGCCGAAAGTTTCATTCCGGTATTCTCTGGCCAGCGACTGCGCGATGGGGATGGCTCTTTTTATTTCTTCAGAATATGGCATAAAAGAGATTTTGGTTTTGTTGTAATTTTTTCGTGAATCGTCAGTCGTCAGTCGTGAGTACGCAGTAATTTATAATTACTCACGATTCACGTCTCACGATTCACGCCTCACGATTCACGCCTCACGTCAATCATCCGATATTCGACAGCCGCTTCAGCTCTGCGTCGATCTGCATGATGGCTTTTTTCACTTTATCGGGATCGGGATAGGCATCCTGCGATTTTTGAAAGACCATCTTGGCCGCAGAAAGGATCCCTCTTTTTTCGATCAGGTTTTTTGTTTTCGATGCGGTATTGTATAAGTCCTGTCCCATATCGAACATCACCGCTGCTTTTTTGGCTTCATCCAGATTGGTGGTCGGCGGAGCCGCGCCCTTTGCCTTCTGGCAGGCAGTAAGATCGGCCATGGCCTGATCCAATTGCTTTTGCAGCGCCTCTTCCTTTGCCTTGTTCCCTGAACCACCGCCTCCGGGGCTTGGCGCAGGCGCCGGTGCGGGAGCGGGCTTGTTTGCCGCCGCCAGCGTTTTATAGAGCTCGAGCTGGGTATTGCAGGTTTCGAGCATGGTCTTTACTCTTAATAGTTCGGCAGCTTCCCCGCCTTTTTCAGCCAGTGATTTTTGCAGGTCGGCAAGCGTGTTCCTGTAAGCAAGGATGGAATTGAATGCAACGATATAATTGTAGGCATTCTTTTTTGTAATAGCAGAGTTAAACGATGCGGAATCGTTCTTTACTTCCACCAGGGCATCGTTGATGTCTTTCTGGTATTGCTGAAGGTTCGCCAGCAGGCTGCCTTTTTCTATATCGTTGGTGCTGCTTTGATAGCTTTGGTCGGTCTGGGCTATATTCTTCACGTTTACGGTAATGCCGTCTATCTTGTTGACCAGCTTCATCTGCTCTTCCTCTTCAGTCTTATAGTTCTGGATGATGTTCCTGAAAACGCCTGTGGGAATATGGAACAACAGCCATGCGCACAGCAATACTACCAGCAGCGAGCAGCCATAGCCGAGCAGGAATTTATTGATGGCCCTGGTTCTTTCCGTTTGATTTACCGGCTTCATGAGAATTTATTTTAACTGTTCTTTTTTTAAGACAATGGGCTCCACCGGCTATTGGTTTTTTCCGGTGAATGGGCAGGGTTAACCTGCTGCTCGATGACGAAAATATTCTGGCCTTTTTTCTTCCCGATGAATTCCAGTTGAGCCAGCTTCTGGAACAGCAGGAGATAAGCATCATAGATCTTCCCGATCTCATTGAGCACAGACCCGATGTCGTAATGATTGTACTGCAGTTGCAATGCAGAAAGGGTTTGATTTTCCAGGGCTCCTGCCTGCTGTTCCGTCCATTCGGCAAAATAGTTGAGCATTTCCTCGCGGTCTTTTTCCGCATAGCATTTTAACAGCGCGTGTATGTACTGGATGTTCTGCAAGAGCGCTGCACACATATAGATAGGTGCGGATTTATGAATGAGCCACTGGAACTGCATTTTCTGCAATACGAGCTGCTCCAGCATTTTTTCGCTCAGCCTGAGTATGTTGTTCGACAGTGCATTGGGCTGCTGGGCCTGTACTTTGGAATTTATTTTCTGGATGATGCGGACGCAATGCTGCTCCCAGCTTTCCAGCGATTGCCTGAACCGGATATACCAGTCGAGCAATATGGTGAGGCTGCCCAGGCTGCTGCAGGAGGGGATAAAGTCTTTTACAAAAAGCAGCTCGCCGTTCTGATAGGTGATCTTTCCGATCACCAGGCTGCCGGCCAGTTGAATGCTGTTGATATATTCAGCGGGGATGATGTCCAGCCTGATCTCCGGTTTCGTATAAGGATGCCTGGGAGGATTTTCATCGGGCGCGGGTTCGCCGAAAGGAATACGCTGAAGCGGGTTGATGCTGATGATGATATACAGGTTTTGCGACTGGGCCGTATGCAGTCCGTACCTGGCGGCAATGTC
>CAYYZJ010000128.1:0-3872 GCA_964475615.1 uncultured Flavitalea sp.
TCCTTCCATCCTCATCCTCGACGAAGCCACTTCGTCGGTAGATACCGAATCGGAGCTGCTGATCCAGGAAGCCATCGATAAGCTGATTGCCGGCAGAACCTCCATCATCATTGCCCACCGGCTGAGCACCATCCGCAAGGCCGACAAGATCATTGTACTGGATAAAGGAGAGATCAAAGAGACCGGAACCCATGAAGAGCTCTTGGAAAAAGGCGGATTTTATGCTAAATTGCATGATATGCAGTTCAATAAAACTGCGCCTGTTGTTAAGTAATTATGGCTAAAGCCTATAAAAATAACCGCCTCAACACTTTTGCCAGTGAAGATAAAAGCGCCCAACGTTACTATTCTTCACCGGAAGAGTATGAAATGGCTCATTTGCATGAGGCGCTTAACCGCACTTATACCGAACGGTTTTATTTAATGACCAAACTGATGAAGTTGGATTGTATGCTTCGTTCTGCAAAAATCACCCACAAAGAAATCTAAAATATTTTCCGTGGACATTTTTGATGAGCAGTTCCTGAGTTTCTGGCGTATGTTGAGCCAATATAAGGTAAGGTATATTATGGTCGGTGGTATAGCTGTTAATCTTCATGGCTATAGCCGGACAACAAGAGATGTTGATCTCTGGCTCGAGGACACACTTGAAAACAGAAAAAAGTTCAGAAAGGTTTTCGCTGAATTAGATTATGGCGATTACCCATCGCTTGAAGAGATGCGATTTGCTCCCGGTTGGACGGATTTCTATCTTGGCAACGGAGTTAGTCTTGATATCATGACAACGATGAAAGGATTGGAGCATATTTCTTTCGAGCAGGCCCATAAGCTGGCCAGCCTTGCTGAAATAGAAGGATTGACTGTTCCTTTCCTTAATATCAATCATTTATTGGAAAACAAAAAAGCCGTAAACCGCCCCAAAGACCAACTGGACGTGATCGAACTGGAAAAGATCAGGAAAATCCTTGAAGAAGAACGAAATAAGTCAAGGCCATAAGTTTTTTACATTTACAGTTCAACTATATCTCGTTTTTCATTCTTCCCTCCTTATCTTTGCGGCAAATTTGAGGAAATAGATGGTCTCCCCTAAGGTCAAATCTTTATTGGTAGCGGTTTTCAGCCTAAGCATATTGTTTTTTTCTAATATTTCCAGGGCGCAGGAAAATGGAGAAAAAGCCGGTCAATCGGAAAAAAAACTGGATCCGGCCAAGATCATCATGGAGCATGTTACAGATGCCCATGAATTCCATTTTTTGAATTTAGGAAAGCATCCTGTCAGCATTCCCCTGCCGGTGATCCTTTATTCTCCCGGCAAAGGACTTTCGGTTTTCATGTCCTCTGCATTTGAACATGGAAAACAAACGCATGAAGGCTACCGCCTGCTCGATGAAGCGTTTATCGAAGATCATAAGCTGGATGAAGTAAAGAATGCCAAAGGCAAGCCTGTATTCGAAGCCGGTAAAATTTATGCAGTCAATGCCGAAGGCCTGCCAGATGCCGGTGTGAAAGTGTATGATTTTTCACTCACACGGAATGCGACCCAGGTGTTGATCTCATTGTTGCTGCTATGTTGGATCATGATCAGCATTGCGAAGCAATATGTAAAAGGGCAGGGAACGAAAACCGCTCCAACCGGTTTTCAGAATGCTATTGAGCCGGTGATCACTTTTGTTCGGGATGAAGTGGCCAAGCCCAATCTGGGCCATAAGTATGAAAAATATATGCCCTACCTGCTTACCGTATTTTTTTTCATACTCATCAATAACCTGCTTGGACTGATCCCCGGAACCGCCAATGTATCGGGCAATATTGCATTCACTGCCATGCTGGGCATCATCTCTTTTATCGTGATCCTGTTCAGCTCCAATTCGCATTACTGGGGACATATCTTCAATCCGCCGGTTCCTTTCCTCATCAAGTTCATTATGGTGCCGATAGAGATCATGGGCATTTTCACCAAACCCTTTGCCCTGATCATCCGTTTGTTCGCCAATATGATCTCGGGCCATATCATCATCCTGAGCTTTATCATCCTGATCTTTATTTTCGGGGCCATGAGCAGCGGGCTGGGCTGGGGCACGTCGCCGCTTTTTGTGCTGTTTTCCGTATTCATTTATCTGCTGGAAATACTCGTTGCATTCATCCAGGCATTTATCTTTGCCAATCTTACCGCAGTATTCATCGGGCAGGCATTCGAGGGAGGACATGACCATGAAGATGTTCCGGGCCATCATGATCCTGTAGTCATTTAATCAAACTTTTTTCATCATAAAAAACAAGTATCATGAATCTGATGACCATTTTGTTGGAAGTGCAGCCGGGCTATGGAGCCATCGGTGCAGGTCTTGCAGCCATCGGCGCTGGTATTGGCGTAGGCCAGATCGGTAAGGGGGCTGTTGAGGCTATTGCCCGCCAGCCGGAAGCATCGAACGACATTCGTGCCAACATGATCCTTGCTGCTGCTCTTGTTGAAGGCGTTGCCCTTCTGGCTGCAGTAGCGGGTCTGCTTGCTGTGTTCAGATAAGCAGTGCACGTAAAAAAACACTGCATCCGATGCACAGGGCAAAGGATGCAGTATTTTAAAACAATGACAACAGCATTTTCTAAATCGTTTATATGAATTTATTAACTCCCGATCTGGGATTGTTCGTCTGGAATCTGATCGCTTTTCTGATCGTATTCCTGATCCTGAGAAAATTTGCCTGGAAGCCCATCCTGAAATCGCTCAAGGAAAGGGAAACAGGCATTGCCGATTCACTGGCCACTGCCGAAAAAGTAAGGGCTGAAATGGCGCAGTTGAAAAATGAAAACGAACTGCTGCTGGCCAAGGCGCGCGAAGAAAGGGCGCAGTTGCTGAAGGAAGCCAGGGATACGAAAGACAAGATCATCAATGAAGCCAAAGAACAGGCCAAGACAGAAGCCGGCAAGATCATCCGCGATGCGCAGGCAGCCATCGAGCAACAGAAGATGGCAGCCCTTACAGAAGTAAAGAACCAGGTAGGAAGCCTGGTAATAGAAGTGGCGGAAAAAGTGTTGCGCAGGGAATTGTCCGACAAAGCCAGGCAGGAAGAATATATCCGGCAGTTGGCGAATGAAGTAAAACTGAATTAATGTGCGGATGTGCGAATGGCTAATGTGCGAATGATTTCCGAAAGTGATATTTTTTAAAACCAATAAATCGAACTGATGCATGAATGAGTTGGTGTGAAAATCTTGAATGGTGGCATTAGCCATTCGCACATTAGCCATTCGCAAATTAAATTTATGCAGAATCCCCGCTTAGCAGGAAGATATGCCAAATCGCTGATCGACCTGGCCATTGAAAAAAACCAGCTCGATGCCATTTATGCCGACATGCTTTTTTTGCAAAGCGTTTGTCGCAATAGCCGCGATTTCGTTAACCTGCTGAAAAGCCCGATCATCAAAGCCGATAAAAAGGATAAGATACTGGAAGCCGTTACGGGCAACCGGATCGGCCCCATCACGGCCGCTTTCAACAAGCTGCTTATAAGCAAAGGCCGCGAAATTTACCTGCCGGAGATCATCGAAGCATTCATCGAACAATATAAACAGTACAAAGGCATTCATACCGTACAGCTCACCACGGCAGTGCCGGTAAGCGAAGAGCTGAAGAAGGAAATTATCGACAGAATTAAATCGGGCGCAAGCATGCAGCAGATCGAGCTGAACACAGTAGTGAAAGAAGAAATTATCGGCGGCTTTGTGCTCGAAGTAGGCGATCAGCTTGTTGATGCCAGCATCGCCTATGACCTGAACAACGTTCGGCAGCAATTCAGGAACAACGACTTTATTTATAAAATACGATAGTGAAATCGTGAGTCGTGAATCGTGAGTCGTGAGTTCCACAGCCT
>CAYYZJ010000129.1:0-6318 GCA_964475615.1 uncultured Flavitalea sp.
CCAATACCTATCTCGACCATGAATGGGGTTATGGCGATGAAGACCCCAAGCTCATCGATCCGGTACAATTCAATGCAGCACAGATCGTGGGTGCTGCCAGGGCCGGCGGCTTTAGGGGCATTATCGTAGTGGCCAAGCATCACGACGGACTATGCCTCTGGCCGACCAAAACCACCACGCACAATATTTCCCAAAGCAACTGGAAGGACGGCAAGGGAGATATCATGAAAGAATATCAGGATGCCTGCGGCCGCCTCGGCATGAAGCTCGGCGTATATTGCTCACCGTGGGATCGCAACAATCCCCATTACGGGAAACCGGAATACCTGGAGATATACCGCAACCAGCTAAAAGAATTGTACTCCAGCTACGGCCCGCTCTTCATGTCGTGGCACGACGGCGCCAATGGCGGCGACGGCTATTACGGAGGAGCGCGCGAAACCCGCCGCATCGACCGCTCCACTTATTATGATTGGGATTCGACCTGGGGCATTACCCGCAACATGCAGCCCGGCGCCGTAATTTTCGGAGATGTAGGCCCTGACGTGCGTTGGGTAGGCAATGAAGAAGGACATGCCGGAACCACCTGCTGGGCTACCTATACTCCGCACGCCCCCGATCCCGGCAAAAAACCCGCCAACGGTTATGTGAAATCCGAAGAGGCCACTGAAGGCACCCGCAACGGACTGTACTGGATGCCTGCGGAATGCGATGTGCCGCTCAGGCCCGGATGGTTCTATCATGCATCGCAGGATACCCAGGTAAAGACGGCCTCCCAACTGCTCGACCTGTATTATGCCAGCGTGGGCCGCGGAGCAGACCTCGATCTCGGCCTCGCTCCCGACAAACGGGGATTGCTGAACGATGCCGATGTAGCTTCCTTAAAAAAATTCGGCGACCTGCTCCGCCGGACTTTTTCGGTTAACCTCGCCCGTAATGCCCATCTAACGGCAAGCAATATACGCGCAAATGACAATGCCCGTTTCGGCCCGGCTTTTTTACTCGATAACGACCGCTATTCATATTGGGCCACCGATGACGAAGTGAAAAATCCGGAGCTCACCGTAGACCTCGGCGCCCGAAAAACCTTTAATGTGATCCGCCTGCGCGAGAACATCAAGCTGGGACAGCGCATCGAATCGCTGGCGCTGGACGCCTGGCTAAACGGCCAATGGCAGGAGATCGCAACGGCTACCAGCATCGGTTCCAACCGGCTGATCCGCCTGGGCAAAGATATCAGCACCAATAAACTGAGGCTGCGCATCACCTCCTCGCCCGTTTGCATTGCGTTGAGCGATTTCGGCCTTTTCCGCGAACCGCTGCTGCGATAAGCGCAAATTGCGTTGAGCAGCTTCGGTCTTTCCGCAAGCCGCAGGTGCGATAAACGCAATAAAACTTTAATACCGCAATTATTGGTATTCAGCGCTCTGCTTTGTATCTTGTGAGTTGTTTGCTGAAAGAACAATCCGTACAGCAGCAACCTAACTCTTATCACCTATGCACCTCAAACCCCTCGCAAAGACCTGGCTGAAGTGTCTTTGTTCTTTCCTGTTTGCAATGCAGTTAAGGGGCTATGTATTTTCCCAGTTGAAAGCCGATTTTACTGCCGATAAAACCGGGGGCTGCTCGCCGCTGATCGTATCATTCACCAACCGCACAACAGGCGCTTCCGCCAATGCTGTTTACAAATGGGATTTCGGCAATGGCAATACTTCGGCACTGATAAACCCGGGAGCCATCTATAATGATGTACAATCCTATACCGTTACGCTTACCGTACAGGATGGTTCGCAAACGGCTACGGCATCGCAGCAGATCACCGTATATAAAAATCCTGAAGTCAGCTTTACGGCTTCGCCGGTAAAAGGCTGCCTGCCTGTGGCAGTGAACTTTACCAGCACTTCTTCTCCGGGCAGCGGAAGCATTGCCGGCTATTTCTGGGATTTCGGCGACGGATCAACACAACAGGGATACAGCAATGTCCAATCGCATACCTATACGGTTCAGCAAACGGCCAGCGTCAGCCTCACGGTGACCAATAATTACGGATGCCATACCACGCTGCAAAAGCAGAACATCGTGCAGATCATTCCATCGCTGACCGCTTCTTTCAGCGCGGATAAAAGAGTGCTTTGCCAGGTTTCCGATCCGGTACAGTTCAGCAACAGCAGCGCAGGCCCCGGCACGCTTGACTATCTCTGGGATTTCGGCGATGGCAAGACCTCGACACAAAAAGACCCCGCGCATGTTTTCAATAAAAAAGGCACCTATACCATAAGCCTCACCGTGCACAGCTCGGAAGGATGCACAACCACCAGCACCATGGCCGATGCGCTGAACGTTGCCAATTACAGCACCGATTTCACGGTACCCACGCCGATTTGCAAAGGCTCTTATGTTACTTTCAGCAGCTTGAGCTCGCCTGCCCCCGATAATAGTATATGGGAAGTGGATGGCAATCCGCAGTATTATAATTACGGGAGCCTGGCGTATTACTTTGGCGATGTAGGTACACATACCATTACGCTGAAGAATACATTCGGCGCCTGCCCGCAGTCGGCAACACATACGATCTCCGTGAAAGAGGTTCCTGCGCCGAATGGATTTACCGCAGATATCAGCGGCAAATGCGGATCGCCCGTTGCTGTAAATTTCAAAGACAATACGCCCGGGGCAGTAAAATGGGAATGGGATTTCAATTATCTCAATTCATCGGGCATCGGTTCAACTTCAAAAACGCCGACCTATACGTATAATTCAGACGGGCAATTCCTGGTATGGCTGCGGGTGACCAATGCCGACGGATGCAGCAATACCACAAGCCAGTATATCCAGATAAGCCGGCCCGTCGTAAATATCACGGCAGGAGCAGGAACACTTTCATCCTGCACTTCCCTGCTCACCAATACATTCGGCGCCAGCTCCACCGATCCCGTGGTTTCGGCAAAATGGGATTTCGGCGACGGCAGCACCTCCACCGCGCTGAATCCCACGCATACCTTCAAAAATACCGGCAGCTATATCGTTACCCTCACCTATACCACGCAGAACGGATGCAAGGGCACTGCTGCCTTCACGCAGTTCAGCCTCTATCCTCCCCCACCGGTTAGCGTATATACATCACCGGGAAACCTGTCGTCCTGCACAACGCCCATCAGCACTACATTCCTGATCAGTTCATCCGATCCGCTTGCTTCCATCAAATGGGATTTCGGCGACGGAACCAGTTCCACCGATCCCTCGCCTTCGCATACGTACACCAATACCGGTCATTATGCAGCCACCTTAACCTATACAACGCAAAGCGGCTGCAAAGGCACTGCTTATTCTCCGATGATCGTTATCGATCCGAAAATAAAATCGGATTTCTCCATAAATCCCAATCCGGTATGCGGTAACAGTGTGGTCTCTTTTACCACCACGGCCAATGTTTCCGATATCAATTCCTATAGCTGGGATTTCGGAGACGGCTCCTATGGCTCAGGCGCCAGTGTTACGCATGCTTACAATGCATCCGGCGCATATACAATAATGTTATACGAGAGAAATGTGGGCGGATGCGATACCAGCATGAGCAAGACCATCACTGTAAAGCCGCCCTTCCCTTCCATCACCGGTCACAGCAATACCTGCGATGGAACGCGGGGAGAAGTGACTTTTACACAGGCTTCGGTACAGGCCAGCAGCATAGTATGGAATTTCGGAGATGGCACCAAGACCACCACCGCGGGAGACCAGACCACCGTAAAACACACTTACACGAAAACAGGAATTTATTATGTAAGCCTGACAGCCATCAATGACCAGTGTTCGCTTACTGTCGGCGATCCAACGCCTGTTCATGTGCTCATTAAACAAAACCCGCAGCTCACCGGCTCCGCCGCATCGGCCTGCGCCAATACCCCGGTGAATATACAGCTATCAAAGCTCGACAAAAACCCTTACCAGAGCGATGATCAGTATAGCGGCTATTATTATGCAGGATATTATCTGCAGCGGATCGAATACGGCGATGGTGCGCCTTTTGAGGGAAGCAATTCGTATACTGGTTACCGTTGGACAACCACCTATAGCTCCACGCTGAGCAATTTCAAGACAGGAGAAAAAGACCTCCGCTTCATCCTCACCAGCTATGTTTTCGGATGTCAGGATACCAGCAATCTCATGCCACTGGCCATCAAGGGGGCCAGCGGCGGGTTTGAAGTTGTGGCCGACAGGCTTTGCTATCAGTTGCCCGTTGTATTGAAAGACACTTCAACTTCCACTCCCGACAACCCGATCCTGTCCTGGCGCTGGGATTTCGGCGACGGCCAGAGCATCACGAACAAGCAAGGCGGTACCGTTACTCACCGTTACGTCAATCCCGGAAATTATTATGTAAGCCTGCAGATAACAGACGGCGCAGGATGCTCATCGGCTGCTCCCATTGTGCAATATGTAAATGTGAATGGGCCCAAAGCTTCTTTTTATCCTTCAGGAACCGATGTGCATCTCAACAGCACGGTATATTTTTACAACAACACCAACGATTACGGCAATTCAGGCACAGTTTACAGTTGGGATTTCGGCGATGGCAGCACGTCCACCGATCCCTATCCCGCACATACTTACAGCAGCCCGGGCAAGTATACAGTAACCATGAAGGCAAGCAATCCTTCGCTGCCCTGCAGTGCTGAAGCCGACCCGGTGGTTATTACGGTAAGGAATTTCAATTCGGCATTCGGCTTCAGCACTTCCTATGTCAGCGGCAGTTGTCCGCCGGTGCTGGTGCAGTTCAACAATACTTCGTACGACTATTCCCGGGTGAGCTGGGATTTCGGCGACGGCATTACGGCCGACAATCTCAATTATCCCAGCCATGTTTATGAGAAGCCGGGAAAGTATATTGTTACCCTCTATGTATACGGCTACAATGGGCTAAAAGGGAAATACATCGATTCGGTGATCGTTTCAGCACTCAGGGCTACCATGACCGGCAACCCCCGGGAAGCCTGTATCGGTTATACGGATACGTTAGCTGCGAAGGCCAGCAACAGCAGCGCTTATGTCTGGGACTTCGGCGATGGCAGCGTTATCACCACAACAGACAGCTTTGCCACGCATCAATACCTTAATCCCGGCAACTATACCGCTTCCATGATGGTGCAGGATGCCAATGGCTGCTATGCGGCCGCCGATCCGGCCGCCGAGATCAGGATCAGGCCAAATCCTGCGATAAATGTTTTGCCGGACAAACCACTGATCTGCCGGGGAAAAACCATTCTGCTGAATGCGAGCGGAGGAAATGACTATTCCTGGTCGCCGGCTACGGGGCTCAGCGATCCGGCGAGTGCATCGCCTGTTGCCTCTCCTTCGGCAACCACTACTTATTCGCTGCTGGTAACCGATGATATCGGCTGCAAAAATACCGGCTCTGTAACCGTTACTGTTGTGCAGCCGGTTACCGTAAAAGCAAGTGCCGATACCTCTGTATGTTATGGAGATGCTGCACCGTTATATGCCAGCGGGGCTGATATATACAACTGGATCGATAATACCGAAGGCCTGAGCGATACGCAAACGCCTGATCCGCTTGCCCGTCCCCTGATCACCACCCAGTATACCGTTACCGGGTCGGACGAACACCAATGCTTTACCGATACGGCCCGGGTAACAGTCAGGGTGATGCCTCTCCCAACAGTATATGCAGGCGAAGATGTGGAAGTATGGGCAGGCGAAACCGTTCAGTTAAATGCTGCCGGCAGCAGCGATGTAATAAAATGGACATGGTCGCCAGTCAGCTATCTCAGTTGCAGCAACTGTGCATCACCGTTATGCCTGCCGCTGGCAGAAACGCTATACACCCTCACCGTAAAAAATCAGGATGGCTGTTCTGCCTCCGATACCCTGCTCGTTAAGGTACGCTGCGAAGAAAGCCATGTATCTGTTCCGAATGCATTTACGCCCAATGGCGATGGACGGAATGATGTATTCATCATCAAAGGAGTGTCCATCATCAAACACCTGGTGATCTATAGCCGCTGGGGAGAAAAGGTTTTTGAACGCAATAATTTTATCGCCGGCGACCGCTCACTATGCTGGGATGGAACCCTCAACGGGCAGCCCGCTCCTTCCGGCGCCTATGTTTATTTTGCAGAGATGGAATGCCCTTCAGGAGGCATATTCACCCGCAAGGGAAACGTTATATTGATCCGGTAAACAGCATGACCGCTTGGCTTAACAATTACATAATACTAATCCCTTTTCTTTGTAGCTCTTTCTATAAATGAGCTGTTTGTGTAAAATATCCTTTCGGGGGCTGACCCTGGGGCTGCTTCT
>CAYYZJ010000130.1:0-2943 GCA_964475615.1 uncultured Flavitalea sp.
TCGCCGGCTCCTGCCTTCGCGATCTTCTTTGAAGTATACCGGATGACCGGGTATTTGGCCGCATCGAACCATTCATCGCTTTTGGCATGCTTGTTCTGCAATCCGTTGCCGGTATTGACCGATGCCACGTCGATGCTCACATCAAAATTGGAAGCGGCCAGGTTCTGCTCATCAAAGTTGATGGAGCCTTTAAAACTTTTAAAAACGCCGCCGGCGTCATCGCTGGAAAAACTGATATTGTACTTATCCGTGATCTGCCAGCCCTGAACCAGGGTAAAGGCGAGCATTGCGGCCAAGACCGGCAATGCCGCCAGAATAAAAATGATTTTCTTCATATTCTATTTTAATCTTTGGTAAACTCGGTATTCGCCACTATAGCCACATCATCGCCCAGCATGGCGGGAGGCATTGCAGCGCCGATACCGAAATCAGCGCGCTTAATGCTGCCCGTTATCCTGAATCCGGCTACTGTTTTCTTGTTCATGGGGTGGGTAGTGGTTCCATTGAATACTACATCCAGCGTAACGGGCTTGGTAACGCCATGCAGTGTAAGATCGCCGGTGAGCTTATATTGCTTGTCGCTCACTTTAGTGAACGATTTGCTTTTGAAAGTGATGGTAGAGAACTGCGCTGCATTGAAAAAATCGGGGCTTTTCAGGTGATTGTCGCGCTGATCATTGCCGGTATAGATGCTGCCGGTTTCAGCAGTCAGCTCAATAACGGCATCGGAAAAATCATCTTTCGATGAAGTGAACTTGGAATCGAAACGGGCAAATGAGCCGCCTATTTCGGAAATGCCGAGATGAGGTATCACAAATCCCAACTGGGAATGTGCTTTGTCAACGGTCCACGTTTGGGCAAATGTTGCTGCAGAGAGGGCCATTGCGGTTGCAATGAGGATGATCCTTTTCATGTTTTCTGTTTTAGATGATTGAATTGTTGAAATCAGGCTTCAAAATTAATGACTGAAATACAATTATTATATTAATTTGCACTCTTAAATATATTTAGTTACTTTTAGAGAGCCAAAAGTAAATAGTAACTAAATATCTGCAAAGAAGTTACGTCGGACTTACTTGGTTTCAAAAAGGAAACTACATTGAAAACCAGATAGATGATGAAAACCCAGATCGATAAATTCTCAGATCATGCCAATTGTCCCATCCGGCATGTGCTCGATCGCTTCGGCGACAAATGGTCCATACTCGTCATTGAAATGCTCGGCGAAAAAGGCAAGATGCGGTTTACCGAGATCAGCCAGCACATCGGCGACATCTCCCAGAAAATGCTTACCGTTACACTTCGTTCACTCGAAGCCGACGGATTGGTACACCGAAAACATTTCCCCGAGATCCCGCCCCGTGTGGAATACGAACTGACGGCAACGGGCAAAAGCCTTTTACCTCATATCGACGGCCTGGCCGAATGGGCCGTGAGAAATATGGATACCATCCTGAAAAGCCGGAAACGTTTCATGGCCAGGCAATCGGCCTGAAAAGGCAAATCCCTTTAAGCTGCATCGGCATCCTGTTCTGTATTTCGTACTTTGCAGCTTCTTAATTGTATTCGCAATGGCTTACCGGAATCAGCTCGAGTTCATTCATGCATTGGAAAAGGCAGGCGAGTTGCTGCGCATCAGTACCTTCGTTAACCCCCGGCTGGAGATGGCCGAGATCACCGACCGCATCAGCAAGAGCGGCAACGGCGGCAAGGCCCTGCTCTTTGAAAATACAGGATTCGATTTCCCGGTGCTGATGAATGCTTACGGCAGTGAAAAGCGCATGTGCATGGCATTGGGCGTAAACCATCTCGATGATGTGGCTGCCGAAATAGAAGGCCTGTTCAAATCATTATCCGCTCCAAAAGAAAGCATAATCGATAAGCTCAAACTGCTTCCGAAGCTCAACCAGTTCGCCGGATTCTTTCCGAAAATAAAAAACGGGAGAGGAGCATGCCAGGAGATCATCATGAAAGCCCCCGATCTGACCAAACTTCCCGTTATCACCTGCTGGCCCAGGGACGGCGGGCCTTTCATCACGCTTCCTGTCATCCATACCAAAGACCCTGAAACAGGAATACGCAATGTGGGCATGTACCGCATGCAGTTGTTCGGCCCCACGCTCACCGGCATGCACTGGCATAAACATAAAGTGAGCGCCAAACATTTTGCAGGTTATAAAAAGCTCGGAAAGAGAATGCCGGTGGCCGTTGCGCTTGGCGGCGATCCGGTATACGCATACAGCGCCACCGCTCCCTTGCCCGAAAACGTGGATGAATACATGCTTGCCGGATTCCTGCGAAAGAAAAATGTGGAGCTGGTAAAATGCATCACGCAACCCGGGCTGGAAGTGCCTGCCGATGCGGATTTCATCATCGAAGGGTATGTTGATCCGAACGAAGACCCGATCTGGGAAGGGCCTTTCGGCGATCATACCGGATACTATTCGCTGCCTGACTGGTATCCCCGTTTTCATGTTACGGCTATTACTTACCGTAAGGATGCTGTTTACCCGGCCACCATCGTCGGCATACCGCCGCAGGAAGATGCCTGGCTGGGCAAGGCAACGGAAAGAATATTCCTTGCCCCCATCAAAATGACCATGGTGCCCGAGATCGTGGATATGGATATGCCGGTGGAAGGCGTATTCCATAACCTGGTCATCGCTAAAATTCATAAAGAATATGCAGGGCAGGGACAGAAAGTGATGAATGCATTATGGGGCGCCGGACAAATGATGTTCAACAAGATCCTGGTGCTTGCCGATGAAGGCGCAACTATTCAGCCATACAGCCGGCTTGCAGAATATGTTTTCAGCAATCTTAATCCTGCAACGGATATTTATTTCTCCCAGGGCCCGATGGATGTGCTCGATCATAGCTGCAGCAAGCTTGGCTTCGGCGGAAAGATGTGTGTTGATGGAACACAAAAGTATGATGAGGAGA
>CAYYZJ010000131.1:0-1512 GCA_964475615.1 uncultured Flavitalea sp.
CCTGGAGATGGATGCCCTCACCGCCATGCTGGCCGGTAAAGGCAAGGATATTTTTGTAAGGGAGATCAATGCCCTGCATACGGTCAATAATCCTGCTGTTCGGTTCAGGATACTCGATCCGCTTAGTCCGGAAGAGCTTTACTACCTGATTGTGCTGAGCGAGGATGAGATATATACTTCAAGCTATCTCGGCGTGTATGACCGCATTTTTCAGCGCATGGGCAACCCCAAGGGCGATAGTTTGATCATGCTCCTGCATGGCGATTATTTCCGCAAGTTCATCAAGATGGCCGCTGCCTATAACAAGCTCGATCATTTTCTCGGGACCATGACCAAGGAAAATGCCGGCACCATCATGAAGGCATTCATCATCGGGCTGGAAAGAGCAACCGAAGAAGAAGCGGTGGATGTGGCGGATTCCTATAGCAGCATCTTTGAAAAAAATCCTTCCCTTGCGCGATTCGTGCTGAGCGAAGTGAAATGGAATTATAACAGGAACCTGGCCAATAACAATAAAAAAGGAACCATCATCTACAATCTCCTGCAAACCCTTTTTGAATCGGCCGATTCAACCAATAAGATCGATCTTTCGGCCAGGCTTGGCATCCCCCCCATTTATTCGGTGGATTATGACCTGTTGAAAGATGATAGCGGAAGGGTCATCCAGCAGGTATTTTTTTATGGCGATGAGGACAAGGACGGCCAGATTTCCTTTGCCGATTTCATGGCACTGTTCCAGAGAAAACCGGAGTGGAAGATCACCGAGAACCCGACCAAGGAATGGGTGACCATCACTTCCACCAGGGGCAAGCCGGTCTGGATCTTTGCCAATAAGCCGCTGTACGGGGAGGATGATCCTGACGACAAAGCCCAGCATCATCTCGATGATTACCTGTACGACAACAAGCTCAAGCCTACTATTTATATCCATCGCGGGCACAGTTATCATGTACGTTATACGCTCAGGCAGATAGAGCCTTCGGCAAAGATCGTGATCCTGGGATCCTGCGGCGGATACAATAACCTGAGTGAGGTGCTGCGGATAAGCAATGATGCGCATATCATTTCATCCAAGCAGGTAGGAACAAGGACGGTTAATGAGCCTATTCTCCAGGCCATCGACAACAATCTGCTCGAAGGAAAGAACATCGACTGGATTGCGATGTGGAGAGAGCTCAGTGCAAGGTTCCAGAAAGACCCTGTTGCCAAGGAGCGTTTCGACGATTATATTCCCCCATATAAAAACCTCGGCGCCATTTTCATCAAGGCTTACCGCAAGGCGATGGGGGAGGAGGAATAACAGAAAACGCAGAACGCTAAACGCAGAATGCTTAACGCTTTTTGCGTTCTGCGTTTAGCATTCTGCGTTTAGCGTATCTTTGCACTTCCTATGGCCGAGCAGCAGATAAAAGGGAAAAGAATTTTTGATTTCAGCTTGTTGAAGAGAGTATTTCATTATGCTGCTACGTATCGAAAGCGTTTATACCTGTCCAATTTTCTTTCCATTTTACT
>CAYYZJ010000132.1:0-3409 GCA_964475615.1 uncultured Flavitalea sp.
TACCTGACCAGCGGGCATCTCCCTTATTACCAGGACAGCATGTATCCGCCCATGGAGCTCGAGGGAGTGAAATATTACCTCAAGGCCATGAACTGTCCGCATCATCATAAAATATATGCTGCAGAACCCAGGAGCTATAAAGACCTGCCGCTTCGCCTGGCGGAATACGGAACCTGTTACCGTTATGAACAAAGTGGGGAATTATTCGGACTGATGCGGGTGCGCTGCCTGCACATGAACGATGCGCATATTTATTGCAGCAAGGATCAGTTTGCATCCGAGTTCAAGGCAGTGAATGAAATGTATCTTCATTATTTCAAAATATTCGGAATAAACAAGTTCGTGATGCGGCTCAGCCTGCATGAACCTTCCAAGCTGGGACAGAAATATATCGATGAACCCCGGCTCTGGCTCGAAACCGAAGACATGGTGAGGCAGGTGCTGAAAGAAACCGGAACGCCTTTCGTGGAAGTGCCTGATGAAGGAGCGTTTTACGGCCCTAAAATTGATGTGCAGATCTGGAGTACGATCGGCAGGGAATTTACCCTGGCTACCAACCAGGTGGATTTTGCGCAGGGCCGCCGGTTCAAGCTGGAGTTCACCAACCGGGATAATCACCCTGAAACGCCACTGATTATTCACCGGGCGCCCTTGGGTACGCACGAGCGGTTTATCGGGTTTTTGCTGGAACATTATGCCGGTAAATTCCCGTTATGGCTGGCGCCCTTGCAGGTGAAGATCCTGCCCATCAGCGACAAGTTCATGGATTACGCACAAACTCTTTTACAATCACTCAAAAAAGCAGATATTCGTGCGGAAATCGACGACCGCAGCGAAAAGATCGGCAAGAAGATCCGCGATACCGAGCTGGCCAAAATTCCATACATGCTGATCGCAGGGGAGAAGGAAGCCGCTGAGAACAAGGTCTCCGTAAGAAGGCAGGGCAAGGGCGATCTGGGAGCAAAGGATATCGGGGATTTCATTAATGAGGTCAGCAAAGAGATCGAGGAAAGAAGCAGTTCGTAAAATGTAAATTTGTAAATAAAAACCCTAAAATCGTAGTCTCTATTTCGTAATTTAAAAGTCCAATTGTTCACTTAAAAATTGTAAATGGCATTTCCACCAAGACCCCCGAGAGGGAATTTTAATCCACGTTTCAGAAAAGAGCAGCAGCAAGAGCATCGTACCAACCACATGATAAGAGTACCGCAGGTACGCCTGGTCGGCGATAATGTAAAAGTAGGTGTCTATCCTACGCAGGAAGCCCTGCGTATGGCGCAGGATCAGGGACTTGACCTGGTTGAGATTTCTCCCAATGCCGATCCGCCGGTTTGCAAGATCATTGATTATAATAAATTCCTTTACGAGAAAAAGAAAAAGGAAAAGGAGATGAAGGCCAAGAGCAAGGCCTCCGAAGTAAAGGAGATCAGGTTCACGCCGAATACCGATGATCATGACTTCGACTTTAAAGCCAAGCATGCCGAAAAGTTTTTGAAGGAAGGCGATAAGGTTAAAGCCTACGTGCAGTTCAAGGGACGCGCCATCCAGTTCAAGGAAAGGGGCGAATTGCTGCTGCTGAAATTTGCAGAGCGGCTGAATGAAGTAGGCGTGCTGGAAGGATTGCCCAAAATGGAAGGCAAAAGAATGCTGGCCATCTGGGCGCCCAAATCGCAGAAGAAAAAATAATATTATATCGTCCAAGGTGAAACCGTTCCGCCTGAGGCGGACGGTTTTTTGTTTGCACTAACTTCATGCTTTATGAAGATCAGCATCATCGGATCGGGGAACACGGCAACCGTACTGGGTAAAAAAATGGCGGCGGCAGGCCATTCCATTATCCAGATAACCAGCCGCAATGAAGCGCATGCCAGGCAACTGGCATCAGTATTCGGATGCAATCATGCTGCGGATTATGTATCGATGAGCAAAGAGGCCGATCTTTACCTGCTCGCCATATCCGACGATGCGCTGACCGGTGCAGCCAGGCAGCTTGAGCTGGGCCACAGAATGATCGTGCACACGGCAGGATCGGTTTCAAAAGAAATACTGAAACCGGCAAGCACGAATTACGGTGTGCTGTACCCGCTGCAAAGCCTGCGCAAGGAGCTGGATCATCTCCCGCCAATACCTTTTCTGGTGGACAGTAATACTCCCGCCGGATTAGAGAAGCTTACCGCCTTTGCAAAAACGATCTCCGAAGAGGTGCAGCCTGCCGGCGACGATCTGCGGCTGAAGCTGCATCTTGCCGCCGTAATCGTCAATAATTTTTCCAATCACCTCTATGCACTCGCCGAACACTATTGCATAAAAGAAAAAGCCGATTTCCGCATGCTGCTGCCCATCATTGAAGAAACAGCCGCCCGCCTGCAATATGCTTCCCCCAAACAACTGCAAACAGGTCCGGCCATTCGCCAAGATCATACAACAACCCAAAAGCATATTGCATTGCTTGCCTCCTATCCTGAACTGAAAGAGATATATGAGCTGTTTACGCAAAGCATACAAAAAATGTGAAAATATGGAAATGTGAAAATGTGGAAATGTGAGAAATGAATGCAGTAACTTCCATATTTATCTTATTTTCACATTTCCACATTTTCACATTTCCACATTTTCTGTATGAGCATTCTTCAGCTTTTCAAGCCCATCACCACTTTCGTCTTCGATATCGACGGCGTGCTTACTGATGGCACCTTGCTGGTGTTCGACAACGGCGAGCAGGTGAGGCGTATGAATATAAAAGACGGTTATGCCTTACGGTTAGCCGTCAAAAAAGGATACCGCGTGGCCGTGATCTCCGGGGGCGCCGGAGAAGGCGCCCGGATCAGGCTCAACAAGCTGGGCATTCAGGATGTGTACATGCAGGTGGAAGACAAGAAAGAAAGACTGCTGGCCTATTTGCAGGAGCATGGCCTCAAAAAGGAAGAGCTGCTGTTCATGGGCGATGACATTCCCGATTATACTGCGATGCTGGCATCCGGACTGGCTTGCGCCCCCGCCGATGCCATTTCTTCGATCAGGCATATTGCCGCCTATATTTCACCATTCAAGGGAGGCGAAGGCTGCGTACGGGATGTGATAGAAAAAGTGCTCAAGCTGAATGATCATTGGGAGCTGGATACGCATATTGCTTCCCAATAGCTTGCTAAAATTCAAACAGCCTTAACTATAAACCGTAAACTGAAAACTATAAACTAACTTATCTTGCACTATCTAAATCTTATACTAAAACCATGAAACTGTTAGGCGCTTTCCTGCGGCTGATTCGATGGCCTAACCTGGTTTTCATTGCACTCACCCAATTTCTATTTTATTACTGTATCTTATTGCCCGGTTATAACAGCAATGTCAGGTATGAAAACATATTGCAGCCTTTTCCGTTCTGGCTGCTTTCGCTTTCATCGGTGCT
>CAYYZJ010000133.1:0-1762 GCA_964475615.1 uncultured Flavitalea sp.
AAGGCAATATGCCCGTTCCTATCCGCTGCCGCCTCACCGAATATGTGCAAATTTTTATAGGTATAACTGTAGTCCGCACTGAAATCAGACCATGCCTTTCCCCGGATGGCAAAAAGATTATAAGGCCTGTCCTGCTTTTGAAGCGGGTTTGAAAAATAATATTGAATGGCATTGATCCCGATATGCCAGCCGGTTCCGGAAAAACGGAGATTGCCTCCGAAAGCAAGCTGCCTGGTATTGTTCCGGTCTGCATTCTCCGAAGCAGTTCGGTGATAGCCCGAGCTTTCGAGCGAAGTGATCATATCTTCTTTATTTGCCGTATCGGCAGAAAGGTTTGCACTGACCTTTTTGAGAGAAATAAAAGCAGTGGCTTCCCAATGTCCTTTCTGCAGACTGATGGCAGCGCCGCGGTGAAAGTTAAATTCGCCCGCGGCATGATAAGGCCGCAGCACGGGCGATTGCCATTTGATGGCCAGCACATCGGCCGATTTGGTAAAAGCCAGTCCCTGCCATTGAATAAGCCCTTGCCCCATATTCACCGTATAATCGCCGAGGGCCAGCGATTTGATCATGCCCGATCGGCCGAGAAAAAAATGAAAAGAATAAAAATCGAAACCATAACGCTGGGCTCCCCTGAAAAAAGGTTCGCCGGGATCCTTATCGCCCAGCAGTCCGTATTGCAGCAGGTTCTTGTACCGGCCCGTATACCGGAAAAAAATATGCTGAGGGCTTCCCAGATAATGCGATGCAGCAGAATCAGCCCGCTTCTCAAAACCTTTCGATCTTTCCAGCAGCTCCGATGCGCGCAGCAACAGACTTTTTTCAGCAAGCCTGATCCGCTTCCATACCGTTTCACGCAATACATCGGGCTCTCCTACATATATGTACGGCAGCAATTGTTTTATGATCGCAGGATCCCATCCCGGAATGGCCTGCAACTCGTAAACATCGATGAGCTTGCCCAGCAGTTCACGATATTTCAGAAAATTATTGATCTGTATTGCCCCGAGCATGGGAAAGGATTGCAGATCGGCTTCTGTGGCTGCGTTTAGATCGAGTGGATGCTTCCGGTATGATTCCAGCTCCTGCCACTGCGAATCGTCTTCCGTTGCGGCATCCTGCTTTTCGGCAAGCTGTTCCAGTTCCTGCTCAGGCGGCTCTACTGTCTGTGCAGGCAAGGCAGCAGCAAGCAGGAGCAGGGCCGTTATGTAAATAACAGCTCTCATTGTTTTTTCTTTTTAAGATCGGCGAGAAGCATCAGCCCGGGCGTAAATCCCAACTGGGCATGATAACTAACGGAAATATCCAACCGAAAACAAGACCACGCCAGTCCTGCACCGCCATAAGGCATCGTGGTTGCAGTGGCTATCCCCAATCGCAGAAAAAACTGTTTGGCAAAAGCATACTGCAGCCCTGCCCGCAGATCGACCGGCCGGTCTTCTTCTTTCCTGATGGCAAGGCTCAGGCATACCTGTTCCGATGCATCGTACCCTATTCCGGTTTCATATATAAAAGCCAGCTTTTCCGCTCCGTTCTTCCCGAGCTTTCCACCGACCGGATTGTACACATGAAGACCGATCCCAATGCGGTCGGAAGGATGCAGCATGATCCCTGCTTCAATATCCGGAGCGCCTGCATTTCCGTAAGCGGCTATATGAACCTGATAGTAATTGAACTGAACACCGATGTCGATAAGCCTTCCCAGTTTTTTTCCATAAGCAATGCCCAGACTGGCTTCATGATAATCGGAAAATCCCGAATA
>CAYYZJ010000134.1:0-7087 GCA_964475615.1 uncultured Flavitalea sp.
GCGATAATAAATATGAACGGACGATGGTTCAGTTGTCTGACTGAACGTAAACCTGCCATCGCTGCGGATATTCAGTTTAACAGGCATCAGTGATGAAGGAACAGTTTCATCGCCTTTCATCGTTTTGCCTTTTTCCCGGAACAGGTAGTTATTATCTTTTGTATGTACCAATTGCAAACCGGCGACATTTTTCCAGATATCCGTTTCCCAGAAATGAAAGGGCCGGGGATAAGCGGCTGTATCCGGAACAAATGGTGCTGTTATATCCATCGCTTTCAGGAAATCCACTCTTTGCTTTTGGGTAAAAGCATAATCGATATACCGCTGCAAACGGGGATCGATATTTTTTAAAAAAGACATCGAAGGCATGCGCCAGTACGTATTGTTTATATCTTTTACAAAGCCTCCATCGATACCTGCGCAGGGATAGAGCGCAATGGGCAATCCCGATTTAAGTATCCGGGTGAAGGCATACAGGTCGAGGGCGACATTCCATTCGCCACCTGGAATCATATTAGCGCCTTTATCTTTCCCCAATCTGAAATCAGGAGCAGCGGTACCTGCACTGATATGTATCCGGGAAATTTTTTTGCGTAAAAGACCGGGATTACGATTGAATGCTACTGCCAATACCCGTGCTGAACCAAACGAAATAACTTCAACCGGTTTACTGCTTTGCTCCAATGTATGCAGGAAAAGCCCGATCCCCTGTTGAAGTATTCCGCTATCCTGCATCAGGTCGGTCTCGGAGCGCATCCACCCGAGCGGGCCGATGGCATAAGGTATTTGCCGGTCGAAAATATAATTCAACTGGCTGACGGGAATAATGCCCGCTTCTCTCGGGCCACGGGGATCTTTCCAGAGCGTAGGATGATCGGCGGTATCTTTTCTGAAGGCATCGGTAATATCCAGAATGATTGCTTTCAGATCAACCTGGGGCAATGCATAACCCATGATCAGATCGAGGTTATCGCCCGGATCCTGGTAAGGATGATACAGATCCGTTATAACGATAACCGGTTTTTTGGATAAAGCTTTCTGCTGAGCCTGAACAGACCAGGCTGCTGTAATTATAAAACATGATATGATGAATACCCTGATCATTTTTATTTTGTCAGGTCGACATTTTTATATACATATATGTGATATGTCCACTCAGCGAATGTATTCTGGGCCGGAGATACATCGGGGTCTGCTTTGCTTACTGTGAAATAATGTTCCGCTTTCGTGGCATCAGGAATTGCTCCAGAAGCGTCTCTTCCTATTCCTGAATTATGGTTTCTCGGAAAACCGCTCACCGAAGGGCCTATCCGTTGCACCAGTTTCCAGGCGCCCGTGCCGTTGATAAAATCATTGTACGGCATTTTGTTCAGGTCAACTGCTGCAGAAATGAAATCGGGGTAAGAATCAGGATTGGGTAATACATGAGATGTCATATATACGGTAGCGCGGCTGCTGTCGAATGCAAAATCAGCATTCAATAAAACGATGTTCTGCGTAGAATAATCCAGCCTGGTCAATCCGGCCGTACTTACGGTTTTAGGAGCGGAAAGTTGAATATTATCCATATCGCTGAGATCTGCTTCACGCACTACCACCCTGGTGCCATCTGCATCGCCGATCGTATAAGTAAGTATGATTTTCCCTTTGCCATCAACCGAAAATGCGGAAGGCTGACCTACACCCCAGGCCTTTCCATCGCCGATAGGCCAGTCATCGTCGCCTGTCCATGTTTTTTTCACCAATTGCGAAGGATATTTAATCCAGGTATCTGCATCCATGGTTTGAGCGAAAGCAATACCTATTTCATTGTAATACCTGTCCGATCTATTACCCAGGTAGAACATAGCATATTGGTAAGTAGTGCCGTTGAATCTGAATTCGCCCTTAATTACCGATGGGTCGCATACATGACGGTCGTCCCAGGAACCGGGTGCACCCGGAGCCAGGACTATTTTGGGAATACGCAAAGCATCCGCTGCATCGCCCCGTACATAATAAATATGATCGCTGAACACACCGGCGGGTTCTGCTCCGCAGAACCATATATGCCGCTCCGATCCCTGCATGATCACGGAAGGGCAATAGGCATATTTCTGCTGGCCATCAAAACCAAAAACTTTGGAAACCGCAGGCGTGTCAGTATCTGTTTCCGATGGTACAGTTGATGCCGAACCTCCGCTCTTTTTACAGGAAAACAAAAGAAGTACTGTAACGATCGGCAAAATCAGCATTCGGTTCATCTCATACAGGTAGTTTTTTTTCATGGCAATCCAAGCTTTTTATAATCATAGGTAGCGGAATAAAGATTATATGACCATAACCAGTCATCGCCGGTCACAGCAACCGTAAAGTACACTATTATATCCCTGCCTGGAATCAGGTAACCTTTTGTATCCGTGAGCAATCCCGGATTATGATTCCGCGGAAAATGGCTTTGGGACGGGCCTATTAAACCGATTTCTTTCCAATCATTTTTTTCATCAAAAATATCAGCATCCCGCAACTGGTAAGTAAACCGCACATGATTGCCCACCCAGGTAGGAATTTGTTTATCCTGGTTGATGCGTATTTCCGAAACAGCGAATTTATATTTGTCGGAGTAAGCGAAATATGTATTGGGAAAAAGGTGCGGCACTACCTGCTCCCGGCCTATATCGATCGTACCATTGACGAACTTTATATTCCTTGCGTACATCCTCCCGCGGGGCGTATCTGATTTGGAGTAGAATAATTGAACAGTATTTGAATCCAATACAATGGATGTGCTTTGCCCTACGCCCCATTTTGTTGTGTCGGCATAAGGGATCAGCGGGTTGCCGTCGTATTTAATGTACGGCCCTTCAATACTCTTTGAAAAAGCCAGCCCGATCTGGTTATGGTTAAACCACTGGTCTACGCCCAGGTATGTCATTATCCAATTATACCGTTGCCCTTTATAGGTGAATGTAAGTTGCCTTACATCAGGATCACAAATATGGATTTTATCCCAGCCTGTTGCAGAAGGCGCTATGATCTCGGTGCCCGGCTGCCACACATATCCTTTATCGGTAGGGATGCCTTTGAACAGGTAAACATGATCTACTATCTCAAAAGGATTCTTGTTCTGGCAAAGAAACATATACCGGATGCCGTATTCATCTTCAATAGCGCTTGGCGCGTAATCGTAGTGGCCTGCCCCGCCGCTCAATTCATACTGAATTCTGGGATCCGATGCAGCGCTTGTTTTTATGGTCTTACAACCATTACCAATAAGCGCAATGCCTAATATCAGCGGCAGGTATGCAGAAGCATTTTTCATGACTATGCATAAATAGGACGCGGTTAATAATTCGGGTTCTGTTTCAGATTCGGATTATTGTCCACCTCCGTTTGCGGAAGGGGCATGCAATCCGATTTGCCGATGATGAAATTGTTGAAATCAGCGTCCCTGCTTTTCAATTCGTCGATAGTGGCCTGGTCATCGAGGCCCCAACGTTTTAAATCTATCCACCGAACGCACTCAAGGCTGGTTTCCAGCGCGCGCTCTATTTTAAGATGTTCCCTGAATGCATTTTTATCGGTGGTGATGAGCGCTCCATTATAATAAGTGCTGCTTTGAATGTCGGGCAAATTCACCCGCCGGCGAACACGATTTACACACTCTATAGCTTCGGAATTAGGGCCGCTTACTTCATTCAATGCTTCTGCATATAACAACAGCATGTCGGCATAGCGTAGTGATCTGAAATTATTATCATTCCAGTAATAAATAGGATTTGCGCTGGTGCTGTATTTTTTAATAAAGACCCTGTCTCCCCATTCAGGGCGCCACGGGCTTCCATAGATCAGGGTATCCGGCCTGTCGGGAAAATCTTTACCGGCATCATTATACCATATACTGTAAAACAAGCGAATGTCGTTTTTGTCGTCGACGGTTTTTTCGCGCTTGTAATAGTCTACCAGCCAGCGCCGCGCTTCTATATTATTCCAGCCGACTCCTGCGGGAGATTGATTCATTTCTATCTGGGTGCCCAATTCCGCATTGGGATCCGCATAGTTATCCGTTTGATCGAACCCGACGAGGTGCGCCAAAGAAAACTGTATTTCAAATATTGATTCTTTGTTGTTTTCAGTAGTATTGCGGAAATTATCGCCGTAATCGGGAACAAGATCATAATAATTTTTCCCTTCGCCGTCAATCAGCCATTGAAAACATTTTATGGCATCCTCCCATTTATGATGCTGCATATATACTTTTGCCAGCAATGCATAAGCCGCTCCTTTGGTCGGACGTCCATAATCTGCCGCATCCCTGGTTGCGGGCAGTTTGGCGATTGCATCCTGCAGATCTTCTTCCAATTGCGTAAACACTTCATCGGGCGTCTTTTGTTCAGGCATGTCAGAGGCAGATGAAGTATGCAGCACAAGCGGAACATTGTTCCAAAGCGTAGTAATGTAGAAATAATAAAAAGACCTTAAAAATAAAACCTGCCCTTTCAGATCTTCCTTGTGTGCATCGCTTGAAAAAGTGATGTTATCAATATTATCCAACACTTGATTGGCGCGGAAAATAGCCGTGTAATGCTCTTTATATATTTTGGTGTTCACTTCACTGAAGTTATAATTCGTGAAGATGAATTTGGCCCACTCGCTTAATTCCGTCCAGCCGGCAAAACTCACCCCGTCATCCGCCATACCCTGCATTTGCGTGTAGATATTCCGTGTCCATGTTCCCTGGCGGTAAAACATATTGTATACGGCAACTACTCCGCTTTCTACATCTGATTCCGTTTTCCAGAAATTACCGGTTGAGATGGTATTTTCATTGTTGATATCCAGCAGCGATTTTTTGCATGATGCAATTGCTATTATTGCAAGAAAACATGTCAAATAATAAATATACTTTTTCATGGCCGAATCGTTTTAGAATGTGAGTGATAATGAAAAGAGAACAGAACGGGGATTAGGGAAAGAAGAGTTGTCAGCCCCGATGGTAAATATTCCCGAATCCCTGAATTCAGGATCTAATCCTGAATATCCGGTAAGCGTGATGAGATTTTGCAATGTTACTCCAATGCGGGCCCTTTCCAGTTTTACTTTCCTGCAAACCGGTGCGGGCAGCGTATATCCCAATGCAATCTGCCTGATACGGAAGAAAGAGCCGTCTTCCAGCCACCTGTTTTGGTCGCCTCTGCTATTGCGCGTATCGCCGAAAACGATCCTCGGACGATCATTGACATGGTTTTCGGAAGTCCATGGTACTATGCCGTTGAAATTATTCTGATTATTGGCAAAGTCTGCAGCGGCTGCGGCCGAGCCATTCCAAACGTCATACTTAAAACGTCCATAACCGGTAATACCTATATCGAATCCTTTATAGGCAGCGCCGAGCGAAACGCCCATTTCGAATTTAGGCCAGGGGTTGCCGACAATCTGCCTGTCTTCAGAAGAAATGATCCCATCATCATTATAATCATCATAGATAATATCTCCCGGCAATGCATTGGGCTGAATGACGGTTCCCGATGAACTGACGTGTTTTTGCACCTGGTCGGCCGACTGGAAAATACCGAGCATCTTATAGAGATAGAACATGCCGAGCGGCTGACCTATCTGAGCCCGCGACAGCGATTCATAATAAACGGTGCGGCCATAGCCCAGATCCAATATTTTATTGCGCACCCTTGAGAAATTGATGGAAGCCGAGTAAGAAAAATCCTTTCCGATCTTATCTTTCCATCCTGCTTCTATTTCAAAGCCGGTATTGGAAACGCTTCCGGCATTAACAGCAGGATTGCCTCCTTCATTTCCGGAAGACATCAATATCGGAAGATACACCAACAAGTCCTTGCTCTTGGAATAGAAATATTCAGCCGTAAAGCTCAGCTTGTTGTTCAACATAAAGGCGTCCAAACCGATGTTGCTGGTGGTTTTCTTTTCCCACCGCAGGTCGGTATTGGTCAGTTGCGACTGGGTCATTCCTATCTCAACCTGTTCCGGAGAGCCAAAGACTGCACGGGGAGCTGTATTGATTACTGCCTGATAATCCCAGTATCCGATATTGCTGTTTCCGAGCGTACCATAGTTGGCCCTGAGCTTTAAATCATTAATAAAAGGCACCTTAAAGAAAGATTCCTGGCTGATGCGCCATCCAAGGGAGAAGGAAGCAAAATTTCCCCATCTTGTTTTTTCAGGCAGCCGCGAGGTTCCATCCCTTCGTATGGTGGCCTGCAATAAATATTTATCATCATAAGAATAATTCAGCCGTCCGAGATATGAAATGAGGGCCGACTTATTATAACTGCTGCCCGCGGTGGCGGTTCCGGTAGCCGCATCGAGAGAAGTGATATACTCATCGCCGATTACCAGCGGATCGAGCTTGGTTTCCCAATTTGTTGTTCCATGGAAGGTATTGTAAGTAATGCCGCCCACTGCATCGATATCATGTTTGCCGAACCTGTTTTTGAAATTATACGTTTGTTCGATCAATATGTCGTCGCTTCTGTAGCTCTGAAAACCAAGATAAGGTTCATCGCTGCCTTGTCCCATCGTCCAGTTCCCTTTCTTGCGCAAGGTATTGGTGACCCCTAAATAATTGATGTATGCAAAATTCAGTTTCGCTGTCAGCATTTTGAATAAATTGACCTGGCCATAAACATTGCCTTGCAAAATATTTTCGGGATTATCCTGGATGAATAAATTCTGCATGGCAACCAGGTTCCGGCCATAGTTATTCGCTCTGTCGGGATCGCCGTAACCGTATCCGCCGGGATGGGTTGAATCTTTTACCGGAATGGTTGGAGATATCGCGATAAAATCCGCCCAGGGGTTTCCATTCAAATTCTTCCTGTTGGTCTTTGTGTATGATATGTTCTCACCATAGGAAAAAATCCCTTTTTGTCCACTGGTATTTACCCGAAATCCATATCTATCGTAACCGGTATGATACAGCGCACCCTGATCCATTAGCCGGTTAAAGGAAATAAAATATTTTCCGGATTTAGAACCGCCCGATAGGGATATATTGTAATTCTGCAATATGCCATTCTTCAGCATTTCGCCCTGCCAGTCTGTATTGGCATCATAATGGTTTTGACGCGCCGTA
>CAYYZJ010000135.1:0-2150 GCA_964475615.1 uncultured Flavitalea sp.
CGGCACCACGGTTGCCGATACATAGCTGATGAACCGGAAGATCGTGATCAGGTCGAGCCCTTTTCCAACCACATCATCTATATACAACCAGAAAAACTGGAGCACCAGCACAAAAAGGGTGATGAAGAAAGTGGCAATAAAGGGGCCGATGAATGCTTTTACGATCAGTATGTCCAGCTTTTTGATCAAGTGTTATAGTTAACGGTTTATAGTTTATAGTTTACAGTTGGATCGTTTCCATTTCATCAGGAACTTTGAAAAAAGAACAGCAATCAGAAAACCGTAAACTGTAAACTCAATGAATGCGGCAAAAATACAGCTTTCACAAGAGGAATTGGAGCTGGTTGAAAATGCGGAATGGATTTTAACAAAGAACGCCATTATCGATAAAGTATATTCGATCTTCGGCGTGCTGGCCGTGGAGATGGGCATGCGCCTGCCTGCTGCACTGCCGGCAGCAGTATCGGCAACCACTGCCAAAATATCAAGGGGAGAAAATTACCAGGGCCTTCCTTATGTGGTGCTCGATTATCCGAGATTGTTCGGCAAGGAGCATGTTTTTGCCGTGCGCACTTTATTCTGGTGGGCGCATTATTTCAGCATCACCCTGCACCTGAAAGGGGAATATAAAGATATTTTCCTGCAGCCGCTCAGGAAAAATATCGGCCTGCTGGCATCCCATCATTTTTTCATCGGCGCCGGCAATAACGAATGGGAGCATGAGCTGGAAGGAAATTATATTTCGCTTGCATCAACAGACCCGGTCATGATTGAAAATATTTTCAGTCAAACTCTTTTCCTCAAGCTTGCGGCAAAGGTGGAGCTGAGGCAATGGAATGAATCGGAGGAATCGTTGCTGAAGTTGTTCGATACACTCATGCAAAGCCTGGAAGCATATTAATTTCCCAGCCTGTGAAACAGGTCTTTCACCTGATAATTCCACAACTGGCTTTGGTCTTTGATATCCTTTTTATCGGCAAAATCCTTTATGACCAGTATGGTTTGATTGGTAACCTCCGATTTTTCGATACGGAACTCGAAGAATTCTTCCTTGGGAGCATCGGCCCAGTGAAAACGGATGAATTTTTCCATTTCGCTTTCGAGCACCTCTGCTTTATTGATCGAACCGTTCCATGAAAAGCTGAACACATTATCCCGTTCATCTACCTTATCGGCAAACCATTCCTGCAAGCCCGCAGGCGTACTTAAAAAATCGTATAAAATGGAGGGGGAACATTTTACGGGATATTCCAGGGTGAAAAGTTGTTTCTTGCTCATCTATCATATCAGTTGAATCTTGTTACCAAACTTCCCGGTATCACGTCAATTATATAAGCAATCGTAATTACCGGCACTTTCCACTGATGTTTTTTTAGGTTTCAGAGGAATCCTGCAATTATAGAAAATTATTTGAAGCGTCAAAATTTTTTTTAAATCTGTATTGGCTGAAGAGTAAGCGCCTGAGACAGAACTCAATGACTATGAATTATTTGACAACCAATTGTTTATAGTAAAAATTATTTGGATAATCCTTGTTAAATCGTTAAATTGCCTGTTACAAAATATAATTTTCAGTTTACCGATGCGGCTATAAGAAATCAGGCATTTATTCGTTTTTGTATACAACCGTCTTTTTTAAACCTTATCTATTGTAATTCAAAAACCTTTGAACATAAACAACCCTTAAAAATGACCTGCCTATGAGTATGCGTCAACTCAAGATCACGAAAAGTATCACCAATCGTGAATCACAGAGCTTGGAGAAATACTTGCAGGAGATCGGAAAAGTTGAGTTAATCAGTCCCGAAGAAGAAGTAAAACTCGCCATCCGTATCAAGCAAGGAGACCAAAAGGCTCTTGACAAGCTTACCAAAGCAAACCTCCGGTTTGTAGTATCTGTTGCCAAGCAGTATCAAAATCAGGGATTGACCCTGCCAGACCTCATCAATGAAGGCAATCTCGGGCTGATTAAAGCAGCCCAGCGTTTTGATGAAACCCGCGGCTTCAAATTCATTTCTTATGCAGTATGGTGGATACGCCAGAGTATCCTGCAGGCCCTGGCCGAGCAGTCGAGGATCGTGAGGCTGCCGCTGAACAAGGTGGGACTGACCAACCGCATTCAGAAAGCCTATTCACAGCTCGAGCAGGAA
>CAYYZJ010000136.1:0-3417 GCA_964475615.1 uncultured Flavitalea sp.
GCTTCATCGGGCCATTTCCCTCAGCCTTTCTTGATAAGAGATGTATAAAGAACTGCCGCAAAGATATAGCGGTTTATTTGAAATCTCCAAATATTGATCCCTGTTTTTTACAATCCGGGCAATAACTGCCTGTCGATCACATCCAGCAGATATCCTTTGGAATCGGAGAAATATTCCCAGAACATCACGCCGGCAAGCTTTTCGCGCCGTACATAACGGCATTTCTGCCTCACCGATCTTTCACTATCATAGGAAATGAAAACGCTGTCCTTTTTACTGAACAGCCAGGGCGCTTTGGCTTTCCTGTCCCAGTAGGATTTATATCCGTTATGGTTGATCACGCTGTCTTTAAGCCTGGTATAGCCGCCGCCGCGCATATCGTATTGAACGGGCTGGAACAGCCCCCTGTGTTTGAGGTCTTTCAGCTTCCATCCTCTTCCATAAAATGCAATGCCCACAACAATCTTATCTGCCGGAACGCCGGCATCGATAAAATCCTTCACCGAAGCCGCCGATGAAGCAGGATATTGCTTTCGGGATGCGTATAAATTGGTATGATGGCCGCTGACGCTGTCTTCTTCTGTTCTGAAATCGTATGTCATGAGGTTGACATAATCGAGATACTGTTGCGCCTTTCCCATTTCGGTATGGTTCAAAAAATACATGCCCGATCCGGCGGCAATGGTCAGCAGTATGGGCCTGCCAAGCGCAATGGAAACGGTATCCAGTTGCTCCCGCAGGGCTTTCAGCATGAGCGTAAAATTTTCTTTATCCGCCTCGCGATAAATATTGCCTGCTCCTGCCAGGCCGGGATATTCCCAGTCGATATCTATACCGTCGGCATTGAACCGCTGCACCAGTGCTGCTGCACTTTGGGCAAATGCATACCGCGAAGTGTCTGATAAAGCGGCATCTGAAAAATTATGGCTCCAGGCCCATCCTCCTATGGAAAGGATTATTTTCAATGCAGGGTTTTTCTGCTTCAGCTTTTGCAGGTTCTGCAGGTTAACGGTATCGGTAGCTTCCCGGTGCAGCCAGGCCCGGTTATCCCTGATGTCCACAAACGCATAATTGAGATGGGTGATCTTTTCCGCCCTGATGGAATCTACCTGCATCAGTCCGCGAAAACCTCCGGCATAAGCAATGATCACTTTTGTTCTGGACGGGCCGGGATCAAAGGCCATGAGAACGGGAATCACGATCATGAGCCATGATAATGAATGCTTTTGCATGCTAAGCGGGTTATATGCCATAAGTGTTCTTTTATGGTATTGCTGTAATGAAGAGATTGTTTAAAAAAAAATTAATCTTTCATTAAACCTTGTATACTTCTTGCTGTCTAACCACGTGCCGGAAATCATGGCACCCGGTTTATCCCCCACTTTAACCGTCGATTACCTGTTTTGGAACGGTATTTGAAAAAACTTAGCGCAAGACTAATTCTACCTTAAATTTCACTAATATGAAAACAACTACAACCTGGCTTGCTGCCATTGGCGGCATAGCGGCAATCACTGTATTCTTTGCGTGTAACAAAGAGAACTCCGCCGGTTCCGATTCCAATATACCGGCAGGGCAATCAAAGATGTCCATTTATATGATGGATGGTCCGCTGGATTTTTATAAGGTATTGGTAGATATCCGGCAGGTGGCCATCAAAATAGATACTTCCCGCAAGCAAACCGATTCCGACGATAACCGCCAATGGGGAGAAAGCTGGAAAAATACGATCTGGGATACGCTTGCCATAACGCCGGGTGTGTACGATCTTTTGCAACTGCGTAACGGAGTGGATACTTTACTGGCCTCGGGCACTTATCCAAGCGGCAAAGTGCTTACCGTAAGGATAACCCTGGGCTCCGATAATACTATTTATACCGACAGCACAACCAGCTATCCGCTGGAAGTTTTTGGCCCGCACCCTTATTTCGATATCAATGTCCGCAGAACGGATATATATACTGTCAGCAACAATGATTTTCAACTCTGGCTCGATTTCAACCTGCATCGTTCCGTATTCTTCTGGAGCGGCACTTTCTATCTTAGCCCCTACATCATCGTGTTCAATGATCATACATCAGGCAAAATAAAAGGAATGGTGCTGCCCAGGGATGCTTCGCCGCTCGTTGAAGCCTTCAATTCAACCGACACCGTTTATGCCGTTCCGGGATGGGATGGAAATTACCTGATCCGCGGTGTGAATGCAGGCACCTATTCCATAACCGTATTCGGCCATCACGGATATAATGACACCACGCTGAGCAATATCGTGGTGGATGGAAGCGGCACAACCAAGATACCTACGGTAACCCTGCATAAGTAAGGCTTAAAAAGCGGAACGCTTAACGCTGAACGGAAAACGCATAATGCAAAAGGCAGAAGTATAAGGCAATCATTCGACCTTATACTTTCTGCCTTTTTATCTTTCATCTTACCTCCGCATTCAGCGTTCTGCGTTAAGCGTTCCGCGTTCAGCTTTCCTTATCTTTGCATAGTATGATCCCGGAAACAAAAACGCAGGAGAACGGATTGGGCACGGAAGAATCCATCGAGGTGTTTGGCGCAAGAGTGCACAATCTCAAGAATATCGATATCAGGATCCCCAAAAATAAACTGGTTGTAATTACAGGCATCAGCGGAAGCGGAAAATCTTCCCTGGCCTTCGACACCATTTATGCAGAGGGCCAGCGCCGCTATATGGAAAGCTTCGGCGCATACGCCCGACAGTTCATCGGCGATATGGAAAGACCCGATGTGGACAAGATCACCGGACTAAGCCCCGTTATCTCCATCGAACAAAAAACAACGAACAAGAATCCGCGCAGCACCGTAGGCACAGTAACGGAAGTATACGATTTCCTCCGCCTGCTCTATGCCCGCATCGGCGAAGCCTATTCTTATGTTACCGGAAAAAAAATGGTGAAGTTCAGTGAAGAGGAGATCGTGGAGAATGTGTTCAATAGATTTAAAGGCAAAAAGATCACGCTGCTTGCACCGCTGGTGCGCGGACGCAAGGGGCATTACCGCGAACTCTTTGAAGATATCCGCAAAAAAGGTTTTCTGAAAGTAAGGGTAGATGGCGAGATAAAAGACCTTGCTCCCAAAATGCAGGTGGATCGATACAAGATACATGATATAGAAGTGGTGATCGACCGGCTGGCCGTGACCGCCGATATGAAACTGCGGTTGAGCCAGAGCGTACAGCAGGCGCTGCAAACAGGCAAGGACCTGCTGTTCCTGCTGCTGAACGATAACAACAAGGTTATTCAATACAGCAAGCAACTGATGTGCGAAGACAGCGGCATCAGCTATGAAGAGCCTTCTCCCAACAGCTTTTCCTTCAACTCGCCGTATGGCGCATGCCCGGTTTGCAAGGGACTGGGATCGGTATACCAGGTAAGCATGAACGCCATCATT
>CAYYZJ010000137.1:0-5498 GCA_964475615.1 uncultured Flavitalea sp.
TGGCTATCTCGTTTGCCCTTTTCCGATTCTTGTCACAGATGACCATTTCGGCATTGAAGTAGCTGGCGATCTCCCTGATGCGGTTGGCGCTTCCTACGTCAGGGGCCGCAAAGGTAAGGTTTTCCACCGGAAGTTGCTGAATATAGGGAATAAAAATAGCCGAACTGTCCAAGTGGTCGACAGGGATGTCGAAATAGCCCTGGATTTGGGGAGCATGCAGGTCCATGGTGATCACGCGATCGGCGCCCGCCGACACTAACATATTGGCAATCAACTTGCTGCCAATTGCCACCCGGGGTTTGTCCTTTCTGTCCTGCCGGGCATAACCATAATAAGGAATGACGGCAACCACTTTATAAGCGGAGGCCCGGCGGGCGGCATCGATCATCAGCAGCAATTCCAGCAGGTTTTCTGCCGGGGCAAAAGTGCCTTGAACGAGGAAGACCATATCGCCCCGTATACTTTCATTAAAAACGGGTTGAATTTCACCGTCGCTGAAATGCTGGATGGTGATTTTTCCGGGGGTATTGCCGAATTGCCGGGTGATCTTTTCGGCCAGGTACTTTGATCCGGTACCTGAAAATATCTTGCTCTGCATAGGAATAATAATGGAGCGAAGATAGCCGAAAAATATTTCTGATTTTGAGATTTCGGGATTTGATGATCTCTTCAGCGGGCAAATCCCCAAATCTCAAAATCAGCAATATCATTAATGATTGACCGTGGCCAATACCTGTCTGGACGCGGCTTTCTCAGCATATACCGTCTTGTTATCCGGTTTGCTGTTGATCACATAAAAAATAGAAGAACAAACGAAGATGGAAAAAAACAGGGCTACAAAATACATTCCTACGCAAAAGAAGAAGGATTGCCAGCCACCGATTGCGGAGAGTGCGGTTTTTTTGCTCATTGGATTTAATTTTAGTTTTTTCAAGGGTTATCAGGGTATAAAAATACCACTAATAGGATATTGTTAGTGCTAAAAATAATACCTAAACTTGAATTATGCAAGTACAGAAGCGAACAATTAAAAATTGGGCCTTTGATGACAGGCCCCGGGAAAAATTACTTCGTAAAAGCCCGATGGCCCTCAGCGATTCCGAATTGCTTGCCATTCTTATCCATCACGGCACTGCAAACAAAAGTGCCGTTGACCTTGCCAAGGACATACTGAAACTGGGCAAATCCAGTCTTAGCGAGCTGGGAAAGCTTTCTGTCAAGGAGCTGATGAAAATCAAGGGAATAGGAGAAGCCAAGGCCATAACCATTGCTGCTGCCCTGGAGCTGGGCCGTCGCCGGCAGGCCGCCGGTCTGCTCAAAAAAGCCGTTGTTCCGGATGCCCGCCGGGCGGCAGGATATCTGCAGGCCGTTCTCCGCGATCACAAGCAGGAAGTATTTGCGGTGGTTTTTCTGAACCAGGCCAATAGGGTAAATCATATCGAGATCATCAGCCAGGGAGGCATTACTGCAACAGTGGCCGATCCCCGGATCATCCTGAAAAAAGCATTGGAAGAGGATGCGGTCAATATTATCCTTTGCCACAACCATCCTTCCGGAAACCTGAGGCCGAGCAAGCTGGATGAGGAACTTACCGAAAGGCTAGTTGAAGCGGCAAAATATTTCGACATCAAAGTGCTCGATCATATTATCGTGAGCGAGAATGGGTATTTTAGTTTTTCGGATAGGGGGATGATGTGAGATGCGGGATGCGGGATACGGGATGCGGGATTCGGGATGCGGGATGCGGGATACGGGATGCGGGATGTGGGTTATAATGAATTTTAACAGATGAGTTATCGAAATTTGGAAATATGGCAACTTGCGAGAGAGGTTGTGTTGGATATTCACAATATGACTTTGATGCTTCCGAAGTTTGAATTTTTTGAAGAAGGAAGTCAAATAAGAAAGTCTTCAAAAACGACTAAAGCTACCATTGTTGAAGGATATGGAAGACGGAGATATAAGCCGGATTGGATCAAATTTTTAATATATGCACATTCGTCAAACGACGAAACAATCGACCACTTAGATAATTTATGGGAAACACGATCACTGAAAGATGAACTTCTCTATCAAAAGATCCAAATTAAACTTGAAACGCTTGGCAGAAAATTAAACAGCTTTATCAAATCAGTTGAGGAACGACACCAACCCTAAAAAAATACTCGCATCCCGCATCACGTATCCCGCATCTCGTATCCCGCATCCCTCACGCCTGCGCCGTCGGCCCCCCAAAATTCATAGGCAACTGCACTTCTTCCAGGTCCTGGATCTTTCCATTGGTGGCTTCAAAGCGGAGTACATTTTCGGTGAGCGCTTTCATGAACCGCTTGGCGTGCTGCGGAGTAAAAATGATACGCGATTTTACCTTGCTCTTGGGAGTGCCCGGCATCACATTTACAAAATCGATCACAAATTCAGCGTGACTATGCTTAATGATCGCAAGATTGGCATATACGCCTTCCGCTACCTCTTCACTGATCTCTATATTCAACTGATTGTTGGGTTGCTGCTCGGCCATATTCTTTATTTGATGCAAAAATAGGATAAACAGGGAGTTTTGAAAAGACAAAGAGCCCTCCTTTTGAGGGCCCTTAGGTTTAATGCCGAATATTTATTTGAAATGATCAATGATCATCTTCGATAAATCCTGTCCTTGCCGTTCCGCTGATCACAAAAGTTGTTGCATAAGGTGTAAGGTTTCCGGCCTGGTCTGTCTCATCTGAAAATGAGGCTTCCATGTAAAGGGAATCGGTTGCAGTTCCTGAAGCAGTATGACCTGCTTTAGGAAATATCTTTCCATTTTTAATGGTAACCTGGCTTTGATAATAGTCGTTCTCAACTTGTGTGGCGCTGAAAGTAAGGTTTGTATAATCGATCTTTGTTTTTATTTTGAACTCCCAAAAATTTGCCAGATCATCCAGCCAAATGGAATCGCTATTCGATGCCGTATTATAGGTGCTGAAAAAGAAAGGATCTGTTACAGGAGTGCCGTCTATGGAAACCGTAACCCACCACCCATTAGATGCATTTTGCAAAGCCGTTCTTCCCGGATCAGGCAGATCTCTTTTGCAGGAAATAGCTCCTATAGCCATTGTAGAGAGCAACAGGACAATTATTTTTTTCATTATTGACATTTTTAGTGCTGATAATTATTGAAGTTGCCATTTTCTTGTGCTGTTAGTAATGCCCTGGGCCGGTATTGAAATGACATAAGTCAGTGCACCGTCAGGACTTAACGTTCCACTGCCGCTTAAATCGCCATAAGGAGTGGACTGGTTGGGAATGATGATATTCGCTCCATCAACACAGATAAACAAAATGGGAATGGTAGTGGCATTGCTCCAGCAGTTGGTTGTTGAATAAAAGCCCGGAGCTACCTTGGTAACAGTGGAAACATTGCCGCCGGTATTAACATAAAAATATTGTCCCGATATATCTACACCTGCCTGTTCTTCACTTGGCAGAACGGCTACTGTTCTGGTCGTTGAGGCAGGAAAGCCGTCGGAATTGATGGCGGAATAAGTTATTGTATAAATGCCAACCTGGCTTACATCAACCGAACCGCTTACTGTTACCTGCAGCGGACTTCCGTTTTGAGTGGCCGTAACGCCGGGGTCAGTAAAAGTTCCTCCCTGCACCACAGACATATATGGACTGCCTGCCATATCGAAAGTGGCGAAATAAGTGATCTTTGAGCTTCCCACCATGCCGGGCGGATAATTGAAATCTGTTTTCTCGCAGGAAAACAGGCAGCCCATTGCCAGAAATAAAAGAATTATTGATGCTATTTTCATTTTGACTGATTTAAGTTATTCCAATGAATTATTGCCCCCACCAAACCGGAGTAGTGCTGGGAACCACTGCAGGTGCATTTTTATTTCTTGATGTTTCATCATAAGGAAATACAAAACGCCTGGGCAACTGCCCCGCAGGTAAAACGGAATTGGGGCCGATAACCAGTTCGCCGGAAACATAGTCATTGCCATAATACGTGCCGCTTGTTTTGGGATAGCCTGTCCTGTTCTTTTCAAAGTAAGCTTCTATTCCATGACAGCCATAGGCGCAGGAAGCCCACTTCTGGCGAATGATCTGCGCAATAGGATCGAGCGCCTGTCCTCCTTCTATTTCATTGCCCCATTCATAGGCGCCACCGGGAGCAACAAAGGAAGATCCATCCAAACCAAGGTCTGCAAAAGCAGCTTCTACGCCCTGCTCATAAAGGCTTTTGGCATTAGATCCGCCAAGATAGCGGTAATCGGCTTCTGCCTGCAAGAAATAAGATTCAGCAAGCGATATGAAATGCACGGGATCATCAAAAGACTGGGCAAAAACAGGAGCGGTCTGATAAGCTGGAAGGTTATTGCTATAATCGCCCTGGCTCATGGAAGTAATGTTGGCCGAGCCGAAATAATAAGCGATCCTCGGATCATTATATTCCTTCAGCCAGCTTACAAATGTAGTGCTGGCCCGCAAATTGGTTGTGGTGTTCAACTGGCGGATGTTCTGCTCATATAATGGATTGTCCAGCCCGGGAGCATTGGTGAAGTTGGTAACCCCGGCGCTTACATCAAGAAACCCGGCCCCGCTGTTGTACAAAGCGGTAATGCCTGCCTCGGCCTCATCGGGATGGCTGTTTACCATGCGCAGATATATTTTCAGCTTGAGCGTATTGGCAAATTTTATCCATTCACTGATATCTCCTCCGAAAACAAGGTCCTGACTGCCCGCATCCGTATTGGTCCTTGCACTGAAATCCTTGCCCAGCGCGCTGTCTATTTCGCTCAGCAGGGATTGATAAATGCTGTATCCGTCATCGAACTTGGGTGTAAGGTTACCCAGGCCCTGCAATGCTTCCGAGTAGGGAATCTGATCATAGAGGTCTACCAGCACCTGGGCGGTATAAGCCTTCATTACGGTGCCCATCAGATAAAAATTCCAGTCGCTCGTATCTCTCGATTTATCTATTACATACTGATAATTCTTGAGGCCATTTGAGAAAAGGATATCATAAGATTGGTTCACATAGGAATCAACGGGAGGCATATTGTATGATTCGATATCCGTATATTGATTGGCTCCTGAAGATTGAGTAAAGTATTGCGACCAGATCCCTCCTACCAGCATGAGGTCGCCTCCTACTTTTCCCGTAGTTGCCAGAACAGCAGCAGGAAAAACGAGCGAAGCATTACCTTGCTCATACGAGGGATAGTTCGGATCCTGGTTAATATCCAGCGTTTTTTTGCAACCCGTGCCCACCAGGATGGTGGTCAATAAAAAAAGGCCTGCAATGGTTTTATTGATTTTCATGTTGCTCATTTTAAAAAACACATTTTAAAATAACACCGAATTGTTTCGAAAGCGGGGTCGATGCAAATTCGCCCAGTTGTCCTGTAACATCATTGCCCAGATTGGTAGCTTCCGGATCAACATATACGTTGGCCTTAGGCGTCCACAACAGGAAATTTCTTCCATACAATCCAACAGAAAGGCTGGCT
>CAYYZJ010000138.1:0-4305 GCA_964475615.1 uncultured Flavitalea sp.
TCTTTATTTTCCTCCAGAAAAGCAATCGATTCAGTATCGGCCGGTGTAAGCACTGTTTCGGCTGAAAAAACGGCAATCAATGCATCGGCGTATTTCAATAATTCCTTGGTATCAGTGTAGGCATTCAATGGAGCGCCTTCCATGAAAATGCAATCATATTCCTCTTTCAGGCGGCCAAGGTGGTTCAGCAAATGGTTTTTAGGCAGTATCTCGGAGGGAGTATAATCGCCTCCTTCGCAGCCGATGATTTCGATGCCTTCTACAGATGTTTGCGTAACATACGACTTTATATCTTCGGCTTCAAAAGGTTTTCCGTTAAGGTCGAATTTTTCCAGTACCGGCTTGGCATTGATATTTTGGGTAAGATCATTATTGCAGAAATTGGTATCGATGATCAATACCTTCTTTTTTCCCAGGCTAAGGCTGTAAGCGAGCGCCTGTATGATCGACGTTTTTCCTTGTTTGGGTTGGGTGCTGGTAAACAAAAAGATTTTCTTGCCGCTGCTTTCTATTTCATAGCGCAGCTTTCGCAACAGTTCTCTGAAAATATTGGAGCGCATTTCATTTTCATCCGTGACCCTTTCGAGAATATTCGCATTCTGGAATGCAACCCAGTTAACCAGTCCAAGTACAGGCAAATTCGTGATCCGGTGAAAATGACTGGGCGTTTTGATGGACTGATCAAAAAATTCAACCAGGATTACGACCAGGCTCGAAATAAAAAAGGCAATGATACCGGCCAGAGCAAGGATCAGCACCCTTTTTGATGACTGCGGCCTCAGGGCAGGCTGCCCGTAAAGAGTTTGTTTAAAATTGCCTGGCAGGGCCTCATTAAGATTCAGCGCCTGATTCAGTTTTTCTTTGGCGTCTTTGTATTCGGCCGAAGCCATTTCAATTTCCTTATCGAATTGCTGGATATTCGCGCTTTTGGCGGCCATACCGGTTAATCCTCCATTCAGTTCTTTGATCTTGGCTTCGAGAGAAGCTATTTTTTGAGTAGAAGCCTGCAACTGGCCCTGTGCGTCTATTTTTTTCTGAATAAGCTGATCTACCGAAACCACGCCATTATCTGTAGACTGCACCGTAGTAGTGCTGTCTGCAAGATTCAGCTTATTCATGCTTTGCACAATATTGTCCAGCCTTTTCTTTATATCAGGATCTTTGCCGCCTTTTTGAATGAACTCCGAATACAGATCATTGTATTGTTTGCGTAAACGTGTATATTCACTCCTGTCTTTGGCAGAAGTGATTTCAGCGGGCGCTGTTACCTCCGTCATACCTTTTTCCCTCGCAGCCCTGATTAAAGTGTCCAACTGCTGAACCCTGTATGAAACATTCTGATAAGCAGCTCTTTCTTCTATCAACTGGTTTTCGTAAATATTTATCTGGCTCAGTGCGCTCGATCCTTCCATATTAACATCTACAACGCCGGCTTCAGACATGAATTTCGCTTTATCAAGGGTTTTTTGATCGAGTATGGCCTTTTTTTGCCTGGCAATGGAATCCAGCACGGCCAATGGCACATCCGACCGCCCTTTTTTATCCAGTTCATAAAACCGTTTGAATTCAGTGAATAGTTCATTTACGATAAAAGCCGACATATATGGGTTCTCGGACTGGCACGTGATATTGATATAGTCTGTACGTTGAAACCGGGCCACATGGATTTTATCGCTCAGCGCTTCAACATTATATCCATAAAGAGTAAGATAATTGATCAGCTTTTTTTCTTCAGGGATGGAAGAATTGAGTATTTCCACCGAATCCGATTTGGCGGTAAGCATGGCAATGGCGCTTTGCTGATCTATTTGCTGGGCATTAAGCAGCAGTTTTTGTTTGTTGTCAAGAACGGTGAAAGGAGTTTTTGATTGAAGATCGTGAAGCATGAGCTGGTACGAAACCAGCGAAAGCACTTTAGGAGACGTAATATTCTCTATTACGTTGTTGAATTTTAAATCGATTTGAGGAATGTTGAAATTTTCGTTGGAAAGCTTTATTTCTTCGCTGACCGTAAAGCCTGTAGAAAACTGGGCGATAGATTCATACAGCTTTTTTGTTTTCATAGTAAACGCAAAAGCTACGCCTACTGCCAGCAGTATGCAGAGTAGAATGATCCATTTCCGGCGCAAAAGCGCCTTGAATAAATAGGTAAATTCCATAATGCTCTTTTTGTTAGGCTCAGAAACAAAAGGGGAACCGGGTTCTTCCGGTCCCCCTTAAAATAATACTTATTTTAATTATAATTTAACAACTTTTAAAATTTTGTTTTTGCCGCCAGGTATTCCGGATATTTCAACCAAATAAACCCCGGATTTCAGCAGGTTGGCATTTATACCCAGTTGCTGAACGCTGGAACCTTGCGGTAGATTATTCAATTGTTTTACAAATATAGTCCTGCCTGTCAAATCTTTCACCGAAACGCTCAGCTTGGATACCTGGCTCTTGAGGTTAAAGCCCAGCCTTATGTCATCTACGAACGGATTGGGATAGGCTGCTATCTTGTTCAGATCGGCTATCGAATCCGCAGCTTCTGCCGCAAGCCTGCTCGCAGTTGCACCCCTGCTTGTTATAACCACAGGAGCATCGAACGAATTGGCCGCTTGTATCACCAGGGCATTGAGATATCCGTAAGCCGAAGCAGTTCCTTTGTCAACGGTAATATAGGCAGCGCCATTGGAATCAGGCAATATGCCGTTGATCTGCACGGTTTGCGATGTATTGTTCGTAGCATTCAGCGTAACAGTGCTCGAACCAACACCATAAATGGTTGTTCTGTCGGAAACATCTGTTGGACTGCTGCCATAACGGCTGCCGAAGAATATAAAGTTATACATCATCGCCTGGTTAAGGCCGTCTATCTTCAGCTTGGCTGTAACTCCCGCATCAACCCACCAGGATCCGATAATCACATTGTCTGGATAGATACCGCTGTTATCTCCTGTTGTTTTTCCAAACTGGTTATCACCGCTGAAATTGTCTACTATGGTCATATTGATGCCTGTGGTATTGCCCTGATCGTCTATGAGATTGGGATATACTGCTCCTGTAATGGGCACTCCATTCGTATTATTCCATAAGGCTACAGGATTATCTCTGTTGAAATTGATCTGGACTGCATAGGCCGGAGTTGCAACGTAGGCCGAGTTGCTGTAATCCGATGTCAGCGTACCTGCTTTTGCCCTTACATGATATACATAGTTGGCTCCTGAAACCAGGCCACTATCGGTATAGACAGTTGTATTGGCAGCTACGGTATCGATCAGGGTCAGCGGACCGGCGAGGTTGGTGGAGCCTGCTATTACCGGGGCCCTCCAGATCTCGAATGCAGTTTCATTGTTTGAACGGTCGCTCCATGCCAGTTTAGCCCGTGTCTTCGACGATGCAAATGCCGTCAGGTTGGAAGGTCCGAGCGGGGTGTTTGAAGCGGCATAGGACTGTATTACCAAAGCATTGATGTATGCATAAGGCGCTGCAGCATCTTTATATACCGTTATTTCAATCTGGCCGTTTGCATCCGGCGACAACGCATTTATCTGAACTGTCTTGCTTGTATTATTGGCCGTATTCAACTGAACAGTCTGACCGCCTGCAGAATAATAGGTGATCCTGGTATCGCTGGCGATACGGCTTCCGAAGAATACAAGGTTGTAGAGAGATGAAGAAGACAGTCCGCTCAGCCTGATGCGTTTTACATTGGTTGTCTGCTCATAGTAAGCGGTCATCATGACTGTATCCGGATAAACTCCACTGTTATTACCGGTTACTGCTCCTACCTCATTGGCTGCGGTCCATTTATCGAGCAGCGTAATGCTGATGCCGGTTGCCAGGCCCGATTCATCTTTCAGGTTGGTAATACCAACATTGGCGTTCGGTGCAACATTGAAGCTGTTCCAGGGCTGCGGTCCGGGCAGATTCTGATTAAAGTCCACATATACCGATGTAATATTCTTGTCTTTTACAACGATCGTAAAGGTCTGTGCACTTGTCAGGTTGTGATTGTCCTTTGCAGTAACCGTGGCCGTGTAGCTTCCTACCTGCGAATTGCTTGGTGCAATGGTAAGTGTTCCTGTGCCATTGCCGTTGTCTGTCAATGTTACAAACGGAGGCAATGATGTCGGCAACAGAACAATCGTATTGCTGGGATCAAATGCAACCGACAGGGAAACGGTAGCCACATCGCCGCCTTTTACAACTTGATTGCTTATTGCAGCAAGTACCGGAGGCTTATTGGGCACGATGAGTTGTTTAACATCTGAGAAGCCAGAAGTTCCATACGTATTAACAGCCCTTATTTTGTAATAGTAT
>CAYYZJ010000139.1:0-1821 GCA_964475615.1 uncultured Flavitalea sp.
TTAAAAAAATAAATTCTTCATTGCTGCAGCAAAATATTCCCTGCCTGATCATTGCCGTTGAAAAAAAGCGCAAAGGCCATATCCGGGAGCTGCATCAGCTTATCTGCGCTCATCCGGAGCTGGAAGCGGTGAAAACGATTCTCTACATTGAACATAGTGTCGATCCCAATGATCTTACTACGGCATTATGGAGGTTCTGCAATAACCTCGATCCTAAGAGAGACCATATTTTATTTGAACGGCCTTCCGTCGGCAATCCTTCCAAAACCTTTGCCTGCATGGGGTTCGACGGAACAAGAAAAACGATGGAGCTCGACGATTTCCAGCGCGACTGGCCCAATATCATCGTGGCAGACGATGCCACCATCCGTTCCGTTGATGAAAAATGGAGCCGGCTTGGCATCGGGCCATTCATTCCTTCCCCTTCACTTAAATTCAGGGAACAGCTTTACGGGGAAGAAGCCATCGCAGGATAGTTTCCAGTGTACAGTTTGTAGTTTACAGTTCTGCTTGTTGAAATTTCATCATGAATTTTAAATGAGATGAACTGGGAACCGGGAACTATAAACTGTAAACTATAAACCAAACTCCTTCGCATACTGCAGCGGCGTCTTTTTCATCAGGCTTTTGAAATAGCGGTTGAAATTGGACAGGTTATTGAACCCGCATTCATAACAGATCTGCGCAACGCTCATATTGTTTTCGATGAGCAGCTTGCAGGCATAGCCGATCCGCACTTCCTGCAAAAATTCCCAGTATGTTTTCAACGTTCTTTTTTTGAAATAACGGCAAAAGGAATGCTGGCTGATGGAAGCGGCAGCAGCCACATCCCTGATAGCAATCTTTTCCTGGAATTTGTTGAAGGTATAATCATAAATAAGGTTGATCCTTTCGGTATTGCCCACATCATACAGTTTGGTGAATCCCGAGCTGGCCAATATGATATGATCTTTACTCCTGGCAATGGCATACAGCATTTCGAGCAATGTGGTTACGCGCAACACTTCGGGAGCATGCAGGATGCTTTCCATTTTTTCCGCAACCAGCATTTTGGTCTTGCCGGTGATCCTGATGCCTTTCTTTGCCCGGTTGAGCAATTCCCTGATGGATTTCAGTTCGGGCAGATCAAGAAAATCCTTTCCCCAGCAATCGTCCATAAAATGAATGGCGATGGCTTCTGCATGCAATCCCGGCATTTTTTTAAAATACAGGCTGTCATTTCTCCAGAGATGCGGCAGGTTGGGGCCGAGCAGCACCAGGTCGCCGTCGCTGAACCGCTCAACACGATCGCCCACCAGCCGCGTGCCTTTCCCTTTCCTGATCAGGGTAAGCTCGGCCTCCGGATGATAATGCCAGTGATTATAGAGATAAGGATAAACATCTTCCCTGATGCTGAAAGAATAATTCCGGCCCGCATCGATCTTTCTTAAAATAGGTTTCATGAACTTGTTTTAATGCCAATTGTTTTCAAATTAATCGATCTGAACGACAATGCCAATATTGTATCAGAATTGGCTAATTGTTTGAATTTTTTAATGGCTTGCAATTGATTACTTTGGAATGTGGAAATATGAAAATGTGGAAATGTGAAAATGAGCTTGCCGGCCTGTTTTCATTTCCCACATTTCCACATTCCGCACATTTTTCACATTTATGAAAAACAGGATACTGAAAATTCATCCTGCAGATAATGTAATGGTTGCGCTTGCCGACCTGCATAAGGATGAAACCGTTGGCAGCAACGGGGTAAGCTATACGTTGCTCAGCGATGTTCCCGCCAAGCATAAATTTGCCATTACCGATATTCCCGAATCCGGCGAT